>JAZKZB010000128.1:0-24335 GCA_045612425.1 Faecousia sp. | reverse complement strand
CTTTCAACTGCTAAAGCATCTCCCGAAAGTTACGGTTTGAGACCAGCGTGAGATTTTTCGTCGGGTCGTTCGATAACAGCTGAAGACATACCTTGTGTATTTCGAAGCTGTTATCGGGCGAATCCGGCGAAAAAGATCCGCTGTGTAAGATAAGGGGCGACGGTATCCGTCGCCCCCATGTGTTTTACTTACGGATACCCAGCTTGGCGATAATAGCACGATAACGGTTGATGTCCTTCTTTGCCAGATAGTCCAGCAGGTTACGACGCTTACCGACCATCATCAGCAATCCGCGACGGGAGTGGTTGTCGTGCTTGTGAACACGCAAGTGGTCAGTCAGTTCGTTGATGCGGGCAGTCAGGATAGCAACTTGAACTTCGGGAGAACCGGTGTCGCCCTCGTGGGTTGCGTTGTCCAGAATGACCTGGGTCTTCTTTTCTTTCAAAATCATGGTTTTTTCCACCTTTCAAAGTATTTCCCGGAAGCGAAGTAGGGGCTGGTGAAGTGCACTTTGGCGTTCTCCCGCAACTGCGCAACGGGCAGTATTTTTCGGCTGGTCATAGCCAGCCCGACTATCATAACATAAGTTTTCCCAGTTGTAAAGAAAAACTTTCACTTTTTTTCAAAAAAATCCAAGGTTTGCGCTCGATTTCGGAGAATTTCCTGCTGTAAAGATTCCAAAGATGGGAATGTTTGTTCATCTCGTAAGCGGTGGTAAAATTCCACTGTGATTTCTTTGCCGTACAAATCCCCGGAAAAATCCAAAATCCAGGGCTCTACCGTTAGGTGTGTTCCGTTGACGGTGGGACGGGTGCCCACATTGGTTACGGCGTAGTAGTGGTTGCCTTGGGCCAGAACACGGCAGGCATACACCCCGTTTTTGGGAAGTTGCAATCCTTCCGGAATCTCCATATTGGCGGTGGGGATGCCGATGGTGCGCCCCAGTTGCCGTCCGGCAACCACCTGCGCGGAAAGAATATGGGGATGCCCCAAAAAGCGGTTGGCAGTTTCCATATCGCCCGTTTCCAGCAGAGTGCGGATGTATGTGGAAGAAACCACAGTTCCGCCCAAGGTTTGCTGGGGGATGACGGCGCAGGGGATTCCTGCCTGCCGGCAAGCATCTTGCAACCGTAAGGCAGTGCCTTCCCCACGAAAACCGCAACGGAAGTCCTCTCCGCACACCAGTCCGGCTGCATCAAATTCTGTCACAAGACGGTGAAAGAAATCCTGCCATGGTTGGCGCATTAAGTTTTCGTCAAAGGGAAGGATTTCCACCCGGGAAATGCCGTAGCGGGAAAGCAAACGGGTGCGGTCGGTTATGGAATTGAGAAGAGGAGGGGTTTTGCCGGACACGAAGGTATCCGGATGGCCGGAAAAGGTGATAACACCGGCTTGACAACCCCGTGTTTCTGCCAGTTCCCGGCAGGCTCGCAACAAGGCTTGGTGGCCAAGGTGTACGCCATCAAAAACACCCAAAGCATAAATTGTTTTCTCTTTCATAGTATCACCAATGGTTTTTTCTTGAGAAGGATTATACCTCAAAAAAACTTTTAACGGTTGACATAACACCGGAACTTACCTGCGATAGGGCAAAAAAGTCACCGGATGCATCGTAGGAACGGTATAAGCCGTCGGGTAGGGAAACGGAGAAAGGATTCCCGTTTTTGCAACGCAAGGCTTGCTTGGTTGTCATGGTATAGGGCGGATATTTGCGGAACATGGTATCCACACCACGCAAATAGGTTTCGGGGGTTTCGCTGTCCAACAGTTCCTGCAAAGAAACGGCCTCGTCGAGTGTGTATTCTCCGGCGCGGATACGGCGCAGGGATTCCATACAACCGCCACAACCGAGGGCATCACCCATATCCTTGCAGAGGGTGCGGATGTAAGTGCCCTTGGAACAGTGTACCTGCAATCGGGCATAGGGGGCGGAGTATTCCAGCAAGGTGAGTTCAAAAATCGTAATAGGGCGGGGGGTTCTTTCCACCGTGATGCCTTTTCGCGCCAAATCGCAAAGTTTTTGCCCGTTGATTTTTAAGGCGGAGTACATGGGGGGTGTTTGCAGAATTTCTCCGCGAAAGCGGGGCAGCAGTTCCAAAAATTGGTCTTGGGTTACAGAAACCGGTTTTTCCTCCAAAACTGTTCCGGTGATATCTTCAGTGTCGGTGGAGATACCCAAATGCAAAACGGTTTCATAGATTTTTTCTGCGTGTTCAAAAAATTCCACGCCCCGGGTGGCGCGCCCCACAAAGACCGGCAATACACCGGTAGCCATGGGGTCTAACGTGCCTCCGTGTCCGATACGACGGGTGTTAAATACTCTGCGCAATCGGGCAGTCACGTCCTGACTGGTCCAGCCGGCAGGCTTGTCCACAATCACGATTCCGTTCATCAGGCATTCTCCCAATCTGTCATGGCCTTGGCCATGGCATTTTTTGCGTCTTCCATGGGCATTTTTAAACTGCATCCTGCAGCACCCGTGTGCCCGCCACCACCAAAAACGGCGCATACGGCCGAAGCGTCATATCCGGGTACAGCCCGCACAGAAGCCTTCACATATTCGGGGTTGGATTGCCGAAGCATGGCAGACATTTGCACGCCCTCAATGGAGCGCAGGAAAGAGGAGATGTCATTCCAGTCGTCTTCGGTGACACCCAGACTTTCTTCTACTTCTTTTGGAATGGCGCAAAGGACCATTTTTCCGTCAGAAAAAAATTCTGCGTGTTCCGTCATCCAACTTTGCAGGCGCAGTTTCGCCAGGGATTTGGTGTCAAATATTTTTTGATTCCAGTTGTAGATTTGAGCGCCGGCGGCCACACAGTCTCCGGCCACATCAAAGGTATGGGCCGTGGTGTTGGCAAAGCGGAAGCATCCGGTGTCGGTGGAGACGCCTACATAAATGGCTTCTGCGATTTTCTCATCGGGCTGCACACCCATGTCCAGCAAAAGTTCCCAAATCATTTCCGCGCAGGCAGCGCTTTCGCTGTCCACATATTCTACCGGGGCGTATTCCCGACCGGAACCGTGGTGGTCAATGCGCAGGTCGATACTGTTTTTCAGAAAATCGTATTCTCTGGGAAACATGGTATCCGCTGCCACGTCTACGGCAATGAGCAAATCCCCTTCTTCCGGTTCGCTTTTTGTAAGAGATTCCAAAAGGGGTGCGTACAGAGGGGTGACTTCGGGGTTTTCCAGCACATGGGCAGTTTTTCCCAACTGGCGCAGACCCAAACAAAGGCCGGCTGCGGAACCGATGGTGTCGCCGTCGGG
The DNA here is from genome assembly GCA_045612425.1 of Faecousia sp. Lineage (GTDB taxonomy): Bacteria > Bacillota > Clostridia > Oscillospirales > Oscillospiraceae > Faecousia. The sequence continues at coordinate 21,065 of JAZKZB010000128.1, read as the reverse complement.
TTTGCGATGGGTTAAAATCACAAACCGGTCCCGGGCCAAAAGCCAGTCAGCGCACTCAATTCCCGTCAGAATCGTCATGGGAAGATACCTCCAAAGAGTTGATCAGTTTCAGCAGTTTTGCGCCGTAGGTGATGGAGTCGTCCAGCGCCCACACCAATTCCGGGGTATAGCGCAAATTCAGGGCGCTGCCCAATTCCCGACGGAGATAACCGCCGGCGGACTTCAGCCCTTTCATAGCATCTGCTGCCTTTTCTTCTTCTAAAAAACTGACGTAGACTTTGGCATAGCGTAAATCCGGAGTGGTCTCCACCCGTGTGATGGAAATCATGGTGCCGGTGACCCGGGGGTCTTTCAAATTCCGCAGATTTTCTGCCAAAGATTTTTGAATTTCTTCATTGATTCGGTTGATTCGATTGGATGCCATGGATTCATCCTCCTGTTGTAAATAGAAACTGGCTTTTGCCTTGACCCAAGGGGCGGGGCATTCTGCCAAAATAGCCATAGCAAAAACGGCGGATAGTGGTATTTGCTATCCGCCATTTTGCATTATCTTTTCATTTCCTGCATGGCGAAACATTCGAAAACGTCGCCTTCTTTAATGTCGTTGAACTTGACAATGCTCATACCGCATTCGTAGCCGGCGGTGACTTCCTTCACGGCATCCTTAAACCGTTGCAGGGAGCCCACTTCACCTTCGTGAATCACGATATTGTCGCGCAGGATGCGAACTTGCGCATCGCGGGTAATCTTACCGTCTTTGACCATACAGCCACAGACGGTACCCACGGCAGAGACCTTATAGGTCTGACGCACTTCTGCATGACCGATTACCACTTCTTCGAACTTCGGAGCCAGCATACCCTTGGTGGCGGCTTCGATTTCGTCGATGGCATCGTAAATTACCCGGTAGAACCGCATATCCACTGCCGTTCTCTGGGCGGAAGCCTGGGCGCCGGCATCGGGACGAACGTTGAAGCCGATAATGATGGCGCCTGCGGTGGAAGCCAGCAGGATGTCGCTTTCGTTAATGGCGCCAACACCGGTGTGAATGACTTTTACCCGGACTTCTTCATTCGTAATTTTTTCCAAAGAGGCCTTTAGGGCTTCCGCGGAACCTTGTACGTCTGCCTTGACAATCAAGGGCAGTTCCTTCATTTCCCCTTCTTGCATACGGGCAAAGAGATTATCCAAAGTGACTTTTTGCATGGCGTTGGCGGCGGCATCCTTTTCGGCTTGCTTGCGCTGTTCTACCAATTCTCTGGCCATCCGTTCGTCAATAACGGCGTTAAATTCATCGCCGGGGGCGGGAACTTCTGCCAAGCCGGTGATTTCCACAGGTACGGAAGGTCCGGCGGTTTTCACGGTACGGCCCTTGTCGTTGGTCATGACGCGGACACGGCCCACGGCAGTGCCGGCAATGACAATATCACCTTGATTTAATGTGCCGTTTTGCACCAGCAAAGTGGCAATGGGGCCTCTGGTTTTGTCCAAACGAGCCTCGATGACCGTACCCTTGGCCCGACGGTTGGGGTTGGCTTTCAATTCCTGCACTTCGGCAGTCAAAATCACCATTTCCAGCAAATCGTCCAGACCCATGCCGGTTTTGGCGGAGATGGGTACGATAACCGTGTCGCCGCCCCATTCTTCGGGAATCAGGTCGTATTGGGTCAGTTGCTCCTTGATTCTGTCGGGATTGGCGGTGGGTTTATCCATTTTATTGATGGCCACGATAATGGGCACTTCAGCGGCCTTGGCGTGGTTGATGGATTCAATGGTTTGGGGCATAATGCCATCGTCGGCGGCCACCACCAGAATGGCAATGTCCGTGCTCTTAGCGCCCCGGGCGCGCATGGAAGTAAAAGCGGCGTGACCGGGCGTGTCCAGGAACGTAATCATATTGCAGTTGACGTCTACGGTGTAGGCGCCGATGTGCTGGGTAATACCACCGGCTTCTCCGGAAGTGACGGAGGTTTTCCGAATGGCGTCCAAAGTAGAGGTCTTGCCGTGGTCAACGTGACCCATAACCACCACAACGGGGGCGCGGGTTTCCAGTTCTTCGGCAGTATCTTCATGGTCATCAATGATTTGTTCTTCAATGGTGACGGTAATTTCTTTTTCTACTTTACAACCCAGTTCCACGGCCACAAATTCTGCGGTATCGAAGTCAATGGCTTGGTTGATGCCGGCCATGATACCGTTTTTCATCAACAGTTTGATGACTTCGCCGGCGGTTTTCTTCATCCGGCTGGCCAGTTCGCCAACGGTGATTTCCTCAGGAATTTTCACCGTCAGTTGCGCTTTGCGGGCAATTTCCATCTGCAGACGGCGCAGTTTTTCCTGCTCCTCGTTTTTGGATTTGTTGCCCTTGGCAAATTTGTTGGGTTGTTGCTTGTTGTTTTGCTGTTTGCCCTTGCCACCGAAGCGTTGTTTTCCGCCCTGGTAATCCTGCACCCGCTGGTCAACCAAATTGTCTACATCCGCAAAGCGGTTGACATTGACCTGAACGGCAGAAGTGTCCACCACCCGGCGTTCCCGCTTGCGTTCCGGCTCTGCGGGCTTTTCAACCTTGGGCTGGGCAACGGGAATTTCCTGCTTGGGGGTTTCCTTGACAGGTTGCTGGGGCTTGGCAGGTTCCGGTTTCTTTTCTGCCTTGGGCGTTTCCGGAGCCGGCTCTGCTTTGGGCTTGGGTTGCACTGCATAGACCTGCTCCAGAGAAGTAATCTGGTGATGCAAGGTCAGGTGGTCAAACACCACGTTCAGTTCTTCTTCCGTCAGAACCTGGGCGTTGGACTTGGGTTTTTCAAAATATATGGAGATGACCTCCGCAATTTCCTTAGGAGTGGTTTCAAAGTCGGCTGCGACTTCTTTCACTCGATACTTCACTTCAATACTCATATCTGCACCTCCGAAATCATCCATTCTTTTTGGCAGCGCGTTTGCCGGTCCGCTTGTTGCGCTGATGGGCTTTTTCTTCTTTCGCCCGTTGCCGTTGCCGTTGTACCTTTTCCTGCAACACTTGCACAACATCCTTGCAGGCATCCTGATTTTCCAGAGCCTGAACCAGGGAAAGGGCCAGAGCCGCATCGGTAATGGCGGCCACTGCCAAACTGGTACGGCCGATTGCCATACCCATTTCTTCTTTGGTTACGCATAACCGTAAGCACTGTTGGTTCGTACCTGCCACCAGACTTTTTGCCCGGCGCCAGGTATGGTCGGAAGCATCCTGAGCCACAACTACAAGGCAGGCATTTTGGGCGCGGGCAGCGACGGCCACCGGCTCTTCTCCCAATTCTGCCAACCCTGCTTTTCGGGCAATGGACAGATAATTTAAAACCTTATCCATGGGTCTGCCCCTCCATTTCCCGAAGCATGCGGTCATAGACTTCCTGAGGGATTTCCGTTTCCAAACAGCGTTCCAAGGCCCGTGTTTTCTGCGCTTTTTTCAGGCATTCCGTGCTGGGGCATACATAAGCGCCCCGGCCGTTGACCTTGCCGCTGAAGTCCAAAACCACGTTGCCGTCTGTTTGGCGGACAACCCGCAACAGTTCCCGCTTAGGCTTGCGTTCCCGGCAGCCCATACACTGCCGTTGGGGAATTTTCTTTTGCATGGGACTACCTCCTTATTGTTTCCGTTTTGTCAAAAAGATTATTCCTCCGCTTGAGAGGCAGGCTTGATGTCGATTTTATAGCCGGTGAGCCGGGCGGCCAGACGGGCATTTTGACCTTCTTTGCCGATGGCCAGACTCAGTTGGTCGTCGGGCACTACCACACGGCAGGCTTTTTGACCGGGCACTAAGGTGACGGACACCACTTCGGCAGGGCTCAAAGCGGCGCGTACATATTCGCAGGGGTCTTCGGACCAAACCACAATGTCAATTTTCTCACCGCAAAGTTCTTCCACAACGGCGCCTACACGGCCACCCCGGGCGCCGACACATGCGCCTACGGGATCAATGCCTTCCATAGCGGCGCGCACCGCCATTTTGCTCCGGCTGCCGGGCTCTCTGGAAATGTTGCGGATTTCTACCTGACCGTCAGCAATTTCCGGGGTTTCCAGTTCAAACAGACGGCGCACCAGATTGGGGTGAGTACGGGAAACGTACACATTGGTGCTCCGGGCGCCTTGACGGGCTTCCAGAACATAGACGCGGATTTTGTTGCCTTCCCGATATTCTTCTCCGGGGATTTGTTCGCTGGCGCGCAAAATGGCGTTGTGTTGTTCGCTGCCCTGACCTACGGTCACCAGCAGGTCGCCGGTGGCGGGGTCCATTCTCAAGATGGTGCCGGTGAGCAGTTCCTGGGTCTTGGAAGAGTAACTTTCATAAACCACGCCCCGCTCTGCTTCCCGAATGCCTTGAATTACCACCTGCTTGGCGGTTTGGGCGGCAATTCGGCCAAACTTTTGGATATCAACGGGGATAGAAAACGTATCGCCGACTTGCACGTCGGGGTTGCTGTGACGGGCGGCATCTATGTGGATTTGGGTGGCGGAATCTTCCACTTCTTCCACTACGGTTTTGATTTGATACATGAAAAGACCTTTTTCGCTTAAATCCACCACCACGTTTTCGGCAGGGATGTCCCGATTGTCTTCTCTGTCTTTCCGGTAGGCATTGGTCAAGGCTTGCTTCAAGCGCTCCACCATGTAATCTACACGAATGCCTTTGAGTTTTTCCAAATCTCTTAAACTTGCAAAAATTTCTGCGCCGATTTCCACTTGGGGCATTTCGGTCTTCTTGGTTTTTCTGGGTGCCATTTGCAGTTCATTCCTCCTATATATATTTGTGGGTTTTGTATTAAAATTCTACGCGCAGACGCACCAGGGCGACTTCGCTTTTTTCAAAGGTAATGGTTTCCTTGCCGGTTTGCAGGGTGATTTTTCCGTCATCGTAACCTTGCAAAATGCCGGGAATTTCTTTCAGACCGTTTCTGGGGCGATAAAGTTTTACCATAACGGCGCTATTCAGAAATCGCAGGAAATCGGCGGGACGTTTTAAGGTTCTCTCCAGTCCGGCGGAGCAGACTTCAAAGTGGTAACTTTCTGCAATGGGGTCTTTTTCGTCTAAAATAGGGTCGACCGCCCGGGAGATGGCTTCGCAGTCGGAAATGTCAACGCCGCCCTCTTTTTCAATGTAAAGGCGCAAAAAACGTTCGCTTCCTTCCCGAACGTACTCCACATCCCAGAGGGAACAGCCGTGGGCCTCCACGATGGGTTGGGCAAATTCCGCTACCAATTCCGTAACTTTCATATTGTGTCCTTTCATAAGAAAGAGAGAGGGGCGCGCCCCTCTCTCAAAAGTCAAACATCTTACATAGGGATTATAGCACCTTTTTTCTTATTTTGCAACCCCTGAATGAAATATTTTTCAAATTTTCTCATTTTGAGATTGAGGAGAGGAAAATTGGCAGTTTCGACGGGGTTTTCATGGTTTTTCCGCTTGACCTTTCTGTTGTTTTGTTATACAATGCCCTTGACAGTAGCCAAATGAGAATATTGGAAAAAGCGGGTGTTTTTCCGTATTCTCTAACCTGATTTATTCTGATTGAAAAACATAAAAAAAGGGGTAATTTTATGAAAATCTTAATGATTGGCGCACACCAAGATGACAATGAGTTTTGCGTAGGTGGACTGACCCAAAAATATGTCAAATTGGGGTATGAAGTCCGGTTTCTTTCCATGTGCAACGGCTGTGGCGGTCACCACATTCTGACGCCCGAGGAAACGGTTCGGACACGGGCCGCAGAATCTGCCAAAGTAGCAGAATTTTTGGGCATTACTTATGACGTTTGGGATATTGACGACTGCACTTTGGTGGCGGATTTGGAAACCCGTCGTCGCCTCATTCGGTACATTCGCGCTTTTTCTCCTGATGTGATTATTACCCATCGTGCCAACGATTACCATGCAGACCACCGGGCAGTGGGTCTTCTGGTGCAGGATGCGTCCTACATTTTGACCGTACCCCATGAATGTCCCGATGTGCCGGCTATGTTAAAAATGCCCATTATCATGTACTATGAAGATCATTTCCAAAATCCCCCCTTCCAGATGGATGTGGTCATTGCCATTGATGATGTGGAAGCGGGCAAAATGAAAATTGCAAATTTCAATAAATGTCAGGTTTATGAATGGCTCCCCTATACCCGTCAGGAAACGGTGCCGGAAGATGAGGAAGAGCGGTTCAAATGGCTTTGCGGTATGGATTTGGATCGTTGGATTTCCGACGAAGAAGTGATGCAACTGAAGCGGGGTTATGCTGTGCGTTCTGCCAAAACGGCCGTTCGATTCCGGAAGGAACTGATTGAAAAATACGGCGAGGAAGTCGGTAGCAAGGTGCGGTTTGCAGAGGCGTTTTCTCTGTGCCCCTACGGCCGTCAGCCGGATGAAGAATTGCGCAAGCAACTGTTTGATATGTAAACATAAGCGCGGATGCAGAGGGCAACGCTTCATAAGGAAGTATTGGTTTTGAACAGCCCCTTTTCCGCTTAACTGCATAAAAAAATGCCGAAATGCGTTAGCATTCCGGCATTTTTATTATTTGTTAATCAAAAAAGTTGCTACTTCAAAACTGCTTCGCACCTGAAAAGGGCGGGCATTTCGTGCCAGACAAGGAAAAAAGCACAGAAATCCTTGGTGGATTTCGAGCATTTTTGACGCAATATGGTGCGAAATTACGCCTTTTCAGGCATTACTTCCTTACGGAGCGTTGCCCAAAGCATCCGCGCTTATCTTTTATTTAGTGGCCTGCGTGCAGGTATTTTCTGTCCCAGTCGTCGTCGAATAAATTGCTTCCGGGGCCCATGGGACAACCGTGGGCCATATCGTTTGCCAGTTCCCGTAGATAAGGCGTGGGTGACAAAGACTCTAAGTAAAATTCCGGCAGGGCCGTTTCTCCGAATACCGCGCCCAAGATTGCGCCGGTAATGGCGCCCACTGCCGCGCTGCGCCCGGAATGGTTCACTGCAGTAACCATGGCAGTATCAAAATCCCCGTGGCAGGTCAGGCAGGCGTACAGAACACCGGACAAGACCTCCGGCGCGGTTTGGCAGCCCAACTGTTCCATGGCATCGTGATTCGAAATGTCATCTTGTTGGGCAAGGGTGAAGGCGTGTTGAAACAGTTCATAAAATTTGACTGTTTGCGGGTATTCCCGTCCAAATTGCAGTTGCAGGGTGTGGAGGGCGTCATGCACCAAGGCGGAAATTTCCACGGTTTCTTCGGTAAGCAGTTTCCGAAGGACATGGTATAGCACTGCGCCGCTTAAGAAAGTTTCTGGATTGCCGTGGGTCAGGGCGACGGTTTCGCAGGCAAGTTGGATTTGTGACGCGCCCGATTCTTCCAAATCTTCCCATAGCAGAGCCAGAGGAATAACGGTTGTAAGCGGGGCAGGATGATTGGACAAATTTGCCGGGGCTTCCAAAGAACCTAAATTTTCCCGGGATAACGTACTGAGCATCCAAGTGTCCATACACCGTTTGCGTCGCATTTCCGGTATGGTGGAGAGCCAACAACGGCTCTGTTCCGGTTCGCAATATTGCTGGGTTTTGGCCCATTCTCGCAGGGCGAGGGAAAGATAGCGCACAGTGGGCGCACAACTGCCACGCATTTGCCGATGGGTCAGCATGAAAAGCAGGGCATTGGCGCAATAGGCGGATAATTGGGTGTAGGAAGTGATTTCGGCGCAGCCGTTTGCCAAATCATAGCCCAGCAGGCCGTTGGGCCCGTAGTCCTCGTAAATTTGCGAAAGGGTTTTACTGTCCACGGTGTAACCCATGGCATCGCCCACCGCAAGGCCTAAAAGGCAACCGCGGAATTTGTTTTGTTTTTCTTTCATGGGCAATCCCTCCCAAATGTTGGTCATTTTAAGGTTATGATAACGAATTTTCCGGAAAAACGCAAGAATTTATTACTTTTTCCTCTTCCAAGGTTTCTGTTTTATTCGTTTTGCAATTATGTCTGTGAAAGAGAAGATGCGACCTATGATTAAAAATACGGTGGGACAAACGAATATCAAGGTGATTAACACCAGCAGGCTTTCCCTTCCCCCGAGAAACAGGTGAAAGAAGCCGGAAAGGGCGGTAAAGCAGATGACCAGAGCCGCTGTCATGGCGGAGAAAATCAGCATACGGAATTTATCAAAGGGTTTGCAAACCTGGAATAATACCAGCAGACCTACCACGGACATGAGCGCCGCGCAGACGGCGGAAACCTGCTCGCTGGGCAGGGACATGGCGGCCATCAGCCCCTGAGCAAGAAAGACAACGCAAATACAGGAAAGACCGCCGGGAAAGGCCCTGCGTAAAACGGTGGGCAGGAATTTGCCCCGCACCCGTTCATAATTGGGCTCCATGGCAAGGAAGAAAGAGGGAATGCCAATGGTTAAGGCGGAAACTACGCTTAAATGCAGAGGTATCATAGGGTAGGGCAAACCGGCTAAAATACTTAGCAAAGAAAGACCGAGAGAGAAGATGTTTTTCGCCAAAAATAAGGTGGCGGCCCGTTGGATGTTGTTAATCACCCGCCGACCTTCGCCCACAATGCCGGGCATAGCGGAGAAGTCGGATTTCAGCAAAACCAACTGGGCGATTTGGCTGGCCGCCTGCGCGCCGGAAGCCATGGCTATGGAGCAGTCCGATTCTTTCATGGCCAAAAGGTCGTTGACACCGTCACCGGTCATGGCTACGGTGTGCCCTTGTTTTTTTAGGGCGCGAATCAATTTTTTCTTCATGTCCGGCGTGACCCGACCGAAAACGGTGTAGGCAGTTACCGCATCGGCAATGCTTTTCTCCGTGGAAAGGGTGGTGGCATCCACCCAATGTTCCGCGTTTTGGATGCCTGCCCGACGGGCGACTTCGGAGACGGTTATGGGGTTGTCGCCGGAGATGACCTTCACAGTTACGCCCTGTTGGGCAAAATAAGCGAAGGTTTTAGGCGCTTCCGGCCGGATTCGGTTACTGACCAAAACCAGCGCCAGCGCATACAGACGGGGCAGTTCCAGCGTTTCTTCTGCCTGACCGTCATACCGGGCAACCAAAAGCACGCGGTAGCCCTTGCAGGACCAGGATTCCACTTGTTCTTTCAGTTCGTCATAGCGCTGACCCATAATGAACTCCGGAGCGCCGATGACATAAGTGCCTTCGTCCCGGAAAGAGGCGCAACTCCATTTGGTGGCGGAACGGAAGGGGATGCGCTGGGTGCAAAGCCAATCGGTGCCCTTGGCAAACATTTCCTGCATGGCCCGGGCGGTGTCGTTTTCCGGCTGGGTGTCGGAATAGAAGGCAGACAAGACCATTTCTAAATATTCCGGACTATCCTCCGTCAGAGGTACCACGTTTTCTACCTGCATTTTTCCTTCGGTGATGGTGCCGGTTTTGTCCACGCATAGCACATCTACCCGCGCCAAGGTTTCGATGCAGTTCATATCCTGCACCAGCACCTTTTTCCGAGCCAGTTTCAGGGAGGATACGGCCATGGCAACGCTGGTTAGCAGATATAATCCTTCGGGAATCATTCCGATCAGGGCAGCGACGGTGGATTCTGCGCTTTGGCGCAGACCTAACTTCAGAACCTGAAATTCCTGATAGAACAAAATGAGTCCAATGGGAATCAAGGCAATGCCTACGATTTGAATCAGCCGGTCTAATGCGCTCATCATCTCGGATTTTGCGGCATGAGGGTCGTGTTTGGCCTCCAGAGCCAGTTGGGTGGCGAAGGCTTCTTTTCCAACTTTGGTCAGTCGGACACGGCCGGATCCGGAGAGGACAAAACTGCCGGATTTTATCTCATTGCCGGGACGTTTCAAAATGGCGTCCTCTTCTCCGGTGAGCAGAGATTCGTTGACATGAAGTTCGCCGGCGCAAAGGATGCCGTCAGCGCAAATTTGATCGCCGGGGGCAAACGCCACCACATCATCTCGCACCAATTCGTCGGAGCGTATTTTTGTCCATTTTCCGTCCCGGAGGGTGTTGAGTCGTTGGGTTGCCACCAGTGTCAGTTTGTCTACGGCTCGCTTGGCTCGCAGTTCCTGATAAATGCCAATGGCGGTGTTACACAGCACCACGATTAAAAAGGTCATGTTTTTAATGGAAGAGCCGCTAAGGGCGATGATGACTGCCAGCACCACAAAGACCAAATTGAAAAAGGTCAGGCAATGCTCCAGTACAATTTCCTTGACGCTTTTTGTAGCGCTTTGGCACAGACCGTTGGAAAGGCCGTTTTCCGATCGCAGTTGGGCTTCTTCTGTAGTCAATCCCGCATCTGATTCCTTTACGGGAATGTCCCGATAGGGGGTGTGGGGAGTGTGGTGTTGTTTCATAACGGCAACCTCTTTATATTTGTGACATTCTCCTGACGGTCCCAGAGCGCAAGCAGGCTTCCGTGACCTACGGTGATTTTCGCCGGTTCGGCTAAGAAATGGTTGCTCACCCCTAAGGGAAATTCCGGAGAAAGGATTCCGTTTTCCATGGGATATTTTACTTGCTCCAAGGTAACGTTCCGGGCGGTAGCCCCTAAGCAGAACAAAGATAAAATTCCGTGAGTGCCTTGGGGGAAAAGGAATGTTTCTTCCTGAATGACGGTGGCGATATACGTATTGCCGATTAAATAACCTTTGGCGTTTTGGTTGCAAAGATACTGTAAAACCTGAAAATTTGCTATGGTATGGTCCAGTCGGGGTCCGTCTAAAGCGCCATAAATCCAAAATTCCTTATATCCCAATTTGAGCCCATGGCGCACAGCCAGCATGGTGTCTGTATCGTCTTTTTCCGTGGGAAAGACGATGCTTTGGGCAGGTATATATCCCAAGGAATCAAAATCTCCCAGAATGGCATGGGGGTTCAGACTGAAGGACTGGGTGTGGCGAAGCCCGCCGTCAGCGGCAATCAGATAATCTTCCTCAGAAATGGGGAAAAGCAATTCATTGCAGTCGCCAGAACAAAAAATAATGCATTTTTTCAATGGGCTCACCTCTTTTTGTGTTTTTCTTATTTTATCACAGTTTTTCAAAAAAGAAAACGTTTTCTATTTAAAATGTGGCAAAGGCAAAAAAATAAGCCGTGACTGCGGTCACGGCAAGGGGTCAATAACGCAAGAATCTTCTGATTTTTTCTTCTGCTCTGTGGAGTGTGCGACAAACACTGCTTTTGTTTACCCCTTGCTCCAGAGCAATTTGCGTAATGGTCATCTGGCGGTAGTAATAGGCGCTTAACGTGGCCCGTTGCAAAGGGGTTAATTCCTCCTCCATCACCGCCCGCACCCTGCGTAGTTGCACTTCCTTGGGCAATCGGGGTCCTTGATAGCCTTCAAAGAGTGTATTTTTCATTGCGGTAGTACCCCCTTTCGTAATAATGCAAGGTCAACTCCCGCAGGTCGTTCATCTGGGTGAGCATAGGGGTCAGTTCCCCGATCCTTCTTTTTAATTGCCAGATTTCTTCTGCATCCGTAGCCACCGACAGTTGCTCTCGCAGTTGTTTTAAACGTCGGCGCAGAGGAATGGCCGCATCCTCGTAGCATTGGCTGATTTCTGCTAAGGTCATAGCGGATCTTCCTCCTCTGCCGGTTGCGCGCCTTGACAGCGCAGACAAATCATGCTGGGTGCATACAGTTCTCCAAGGCAGATGGGACAAAATCCGGCAGGGGCATTTTCTTGCTGGTCTATGTATAGGGTTTGCGCAATTGGGGCCTGCATAGTGGCAACCTCCTTTTTGAAAATTGTCGAAAAACTTCCCGATCTTTCGAAAGGGATTCCAGTATTTTCCACGATCTTACAATACTACACAGAACGTGTAATGTCCGTCGAAATGTGTAGACTCCATTTTTCTGCCGTTTTTTTGCCTGGATTGTGCTATGCTGAGGCTACCGGAAAGAAAAAGGAGGCATTGCTGTGTTAGGAGCCAGAATTGCGACATTACGCAGAAAAGCAGGGTGGAGTCAAAGTCAGTTGGCAGAAACGTTGCAAATCAGCCCCAGTGCAGTGGGGATGTATGAACAAGGACGTAGAGAGCCTTCTGCGGATTTGTTGGTTGCCATGGCGCATCGGTTTGGTGTGTCGGTGGATTATTTACTTACGGGAAATCCCGGGAACGAAACGGAACGACAAACCGCTTGGCAGGCGGTCTGCCTGGGGGTAGAAGAAAGTTGTAACCGCAAACATGGCGGTCGGGCATTTTCCCGTCAGGAAATGGTGGTGCTATTTGCGGCATTGATGATGGACACTTGACGAAAAAGCCTTTCGTGGGGTATGATAAAGAAAAAAGGGAGGCGATTCCCCATGGAAGACCAACAATATATGGATATGGCTTTGGAATTGGCGAAACAGGCCGGTGAAGAAGGGGAAGTGCCCGTAGGGTGCGTGATTGTTTGCAAAGGTCAGGTAGTAGGCCGTGGCAGAAACCGCCGGGAGCAGGGAAAAACCGCCTTGGGTCACGCAGAAATCGAAGCCATTGACCAGGCTTGCAAAACTTTGGGTGGCTGGCGTCTGTGGGAGTGTACCCTTTATGTCACATTGGAGCCTTGCGCTATGTGCGCGGGGGCAATTCTCAATGCCCGGATTCCCCGGGTGGTGTATGGGGCTTCCGATGGGAAATATGGCGCATGCGGTTCTGTGTGCAATTTGTTTTCCATGGATTTTAACCATCATCCTGCAGTGACAGCCGGCGTGAGGGAAACCGAGGCGGCAGAGTTGATGCAATCCTTTTTTCAGAATCTGAGGGTGCAGTTGAAAGATCGACCGAAATGGAGACCGCCTCAGGAATAATTTTATATGGCGGGTGCGCCTTCCCGGGACAAGCCTGAAAACCGCCTTTTTTCGACACAGTGTGGGTTTTCGACAGTTTTGGGAGGAATGGTATGGACCGACAGAAGCAGGTCTTACGCGTGGGCGCAGCCGCGGTGGTATTGGCAATTGCCCTGCGCATATTCAGCGCAGGGTATTTTTCGCCTTTTGGAACTTTTTTGGAGCGTTCCGGTGCGCTTCCGTTTTTGGTGTATCTGCAGACGGGGCGGGTGGTACGCTATCCGGTGACCAAAGAACCGCAAACGCAACCAACAGAGCCGGAGCAGAGTTCACCATTGCCGGAGGAGCCTGCGCCGGAATCTTTTCAAAAGCCGGTGTTTGCGCCTTCGGACATGGCGCAAATCGGGGTGAGTTATCGGGGAAATTATCGGCCGGATGTGGAAACGTTATTGGCAAGTCCGTTGTATCTTTCTTTGGAGGGAGAGCAGCCGACGGTGCTGATTGTACATACCCATGCCACGGAAAGTTATGAAAAACAACCGGGTGAGGCGTATGTGGAAGATGTGCCTTATCGCACTCGGAATGAGGCGTACAATATGATTTCTGTGGGCGCAGAAATTGCCCGGGTTCTAACAGCCGGAGGCATTTGCGTGCTTCATGACCGCACTTTTCATGATTATCCGTCCTATAACGGTTCTTATGGAAATGCCCGGGCGTCCATTCAGGCGTATTTGCGCCAATATCCCTCCATTCAGTTGGTGCTGGATATTCACCGGGATGCATCCGATGGCGCCAATGGGCAACAGTTGACCACATCTGCTACGGTAGCAGGACAAGCATCGGCGCAAATTGAAGTGGTCATCGGGACGGACGAGGGTGGAAATTATCATCCGAATTGGCAGGAAAATCTTGCGCTGGGATTAAAATTGACTACTGTTTTAGAACGGCAAAATCCCGGTATTACACGTCCGCTTGTATTGCGGACGGAGCGATTTAATATGGATTTGACCCCGGGGAGCCTGCTGATTGAAGTAGGCGCTGCGGGGGACACCCGGGAGAAGGCGTTGGTGGCGGCTACGGCGCTGGCGCAGGGGATTTTGGCCCTTTCCCGGGGAACGTAGTTACAAAAAACTCCACCAGCGAAGTTGCTGACTTTCCCCGATGGCTTCGCATAGATGGGCCAGTTGGGCGCAAACGCTGGCATATCCGGTTTCGATACGGGCGCGGGCGTAGACTTCTAATTCAGAAAAAAGGCTATCCATCTCCTCCAAGGGTTCGTGGTCTACTACGGAGGCTACAAAATGACGGGAGCGTTCCCATAAGTCCTTGGCTGAATTTGCCAAAGAGATGGCGCTCTGCCAGTCGTCGGATTCCATTGCTACACGGGCAAGGTCTAACGTCTGCGCCATTTCGTTTTGTATTTGGGGAAGTCCCCAGGAAAGGAAAGTCCCCGCTGCAAGCAAGACAATTAAAATGCCGATGCCAATCCAAAGTCGTTTCATGATACATCCTCCTTTCGGAGCAAAATGGTTTTATCCGTTGCGTCTACACTGAAAAGCCAAATGTCAGATACGGTTAATTGCCGTTGCCGTAGAAAGGTTTCTACCCATTGGTGGGTTTTTCCCGCGATGGGCAGATTTTGGTGAAGCAGATATCCGTCGGCAATTAAGGTTATGGGCAATGCTTGCTTTTTGGGGGTAATGCCGGCATCTTTTGCAGAGGCGGGGAGATACTTGGGGTAAGGAAAGACGGATAAATTCCCGTTTGTTTCCAAGATGGCAAATTGTACTGTGGTCACGTCCAGCACGTCTTTCTCCCGCAAATGGCCGGACAGTTCGTCTAAAGTAATTCGGGTTTTGCGTAGATTGCCTTGCAAAACTTTGCCGTTTTCGATTAAAATCACCGGTTTTCCGCATAAAATCCGACGAAAACGGACGCTGTGCAAAGAGGCTACCGATAGCACCAATTCTACGCCCAGCACTGTTAAAATGGGCACAAGACCGGTATAAAGCGGAATCCCTGCGTCTTGCATGGGAATGGAAGCCAAATTGGCTACCAGCATGGTGACCACGAATTCCGACGGTTCCATCTGCCCGATTTGGCGTTTTCCCATCATGCGGATGACCATAATGAGAATGAGATACAGAAAAACAGTGCGAAAATAAGAAAGAATCATCATTCGTCCCCAACTTTCCGGTTGCTTGGCAGTATTTTCCCCTGAAAAGCGGGAGATATACCGGAAAATGGTATCATTTTTCTTTACACCAAGGTGAATTTGGGGTAGAATAAAGAAAAGGAGGTGTCCCACATGAAGGATGATACCAAAAAAACGTTGGCGCGTTTGGAAAAAGAGTTGCTGGATGCCCAGGCGGAGGAGGAACTGTTCCCTCAGCCTTTTTTTGAGGATATGGACACTGCTGTTTCCGGAGAAGAACCGGAAGTTTATCGTAATTTCTCCAATGGTTACGGACGGGATTTGGAAGAAGAATATGCCCCAAAAAAACAAAACACAAGAGGAAATTTGGGCCTGATGATTGCGGTAATCGGGTTATGTTTGGGCATCATGGGCGTAATGCTGTACTGGCTGATTCGGTTTTTATAAGATGCAAAAGAATGGAATGCCTGTGGGCCGGTTTGCACCCACTCCATCCGGCAGAATGCACTTGGGAAATGTGTTTTCTGCTTTGATTTCCTGGGTTTCTGTCAAGGCAAGGGGCGGAACCTGGATTTTGCGGATGGAGGACTTGGACACCCAGCGCACCAGTGAGGAATGGGCCGAAACCATTCGGCAGGATTTGCGGTGGCTGGGTCTTGTTTGGGATGAAGAAACTTGCCCCCAAAGTAAAAATCAAAAGATTTATGACAAATATTTTCACGAATTGTCCTGTCAAAATTTGCTTTACCCTTGTTACTGCACCCGCAGTCAACTGCATAGCGTAAATGCTCCCCACTTAAGTGATGGTACTTATGTGTATCCGGGAACTTGCCGAAATTTATCGCCTAAGGAACAAGAAGCCTTTGACCGTCCCGGCGCTTGGCGGGTAAAAGTGCCGGAAGGGGTTTGGACGGTAGAGGATTTATGCCAAGGCACATTTACGCAAAATTTGGCCACGGATTGCGGAGATTTTGTGGTTCGCAGAGCAGATGGGGTATATGTATATCAGTTGGCAGTGACGGTGGACGATGCCTTGGCCGGTGTGAATGAAGTGGTCAGAGGGGTGGATTTGCTGGCCAGTGCCCCCCGGCAGATGTACTTACAGAGCCTTTTGGAATTTTCGCATCCTGCTTACGGTCATGTTCCGTTGCTTGTCAGCGCTGACGGACGTCGTCTCAGCAAACGGGATGCGGATATGGATTTGGGCGCTCTGCGCAAAAAAATGACCCCGGAAATGCTGATTGGTACGCTGGCTTATGCTTCGGGACTGCTTGCCCGGCGGGAAGCCATCAGCGCAGAGGAACTGGCGCAGGAGTTTGCATGGGAGAAACTGAAAAAGACGGATTTTTCCGTAGAATTGTGAATTGTTGGTGATTTTTCACAAAAAATTGGGAATACCTTGACTTTTTGTTGTTCTTGCATATGATAAGAAGAAAGAAATCCACAAAAGGAGGACATGGAAATGAAGAAAAAACCGGTTTTGGTAGTGATGGCTGCCGGTATGGGAAGCCGTTACGGAGGATTGAAGCAAATTGACCCCGTTGGCAGTCATGGAGAGGCTATTTTGGATTATTCTCTGTTTGATGCCTATGAGGCAGGTTTTGAAACCGCTGTGATTATTATTAAAGAGGCCATTCGGGAAGATTTTATGGCTACGGTAGGCAAACGCTTGGAAAAATGCCCTATGGAAATTCGTTATGCTTATCAGGAATTAGATAAGGCGTTGCCCGAGGGAGTTGCAGTACCGGCAGAAAGAACCAAGCCCTGGGGAACTGCCCATGCCGTTTTGTGCGCCAAGGAAGAAATCGGAGATGCGCCCTTTGCGGTTATCAATTCCGACGACTACTACGGCAAGAGCGCTTACCGGGCGATTTATGAAGCCTTGTCTCAGGCAGAGGATACCCAGACATATGATTATTGTATGGTGGGCTATTTGCTGGGAAATACGGTTACCGATAACGGAAGCGTGGCTCGCGGCATTTGCAATACCGATGAAAAGGGCAACTTGACGGAAGTGGTGGAACGCACTCAGATTGAAAAGTATGCGGGCGGTATTCACTTCACCGAGGACGGAAAAACTTGGGAAGATGTGAGCGCAGATACGGTGGTTTCTATGAATATGTGGGGTTATACCCCCAGTTTCCTGAAGGAGACCGAGGAAAGATTTTCTGCATTCTTCCGGGATGTGGTGCCTGCCAATCCGGTGAAAGCGGAATATTTCCTGCCTTTGGTGGTCAGCCAGTTGCTGGCGGAGAAGAAAGCCACCGTGAAGGTGCTGACCTCTGCCGATCGTTGGTACGGTGTAACCTATGCTGCGGATAAGCCTCAGGTGGTGGCGGCCCTGCGGGAAAAAACGGAACAAGGATTGTATCCCGACGGTTTGTGGAAATAATCGGTTAATTAAGGAATGAAAAGCGCCCTGTTGCCATTTGTGAGCAACAGGGCGCTTTGTGATATAAAAAAGAAGTCAAAACCTCTTTAGGGATTCCGTTCCCGACGGAAGCCGTTTTTGTCAAAAGTATAAATGACTGCGATGTTGATACCCAAGGACGACAGAAGTACCAGTCCGGTTTCCCATCCTAAACAGGAGAGGGCGCACCATACCATATCCATCGCTTCCATTCGGCGAAAGGCGTTGCAGATTAAGGCCATGATGATGGTCAGCACAACGCCCAGGCCGGACCAAACCAGCCCCGCCAGCCGTTGGGTAAACTGCCACGATTCCAAACTGGCCATGCCCCACCAGCAACGAAAACCCAGACCGTAGTTGGCTTCTTTCGGGGGCGCCAGTAAAAACAGCAGACCGAACCCTAAAAGAAGCAACGGTCCGGCCATTACCGCAATGCGGGCAATGGCTTCCACCCAACCCATTACGGTGGTGATGTCCGGCAGGAAAGCGGCCATATCAAAATCTTCAAATAAAGATTTCAGCCCATCCATAGCGCGTTAACTCCTTACTTTTCTTCCAGATAGCGATTGATTTCGTGGACAAAACTGCCGACATCCTGGAATCGGCGGTATACGGAAGCGAATCGGATATAGGCCACTTCGTCAATGGATTTGATGCGTTCCATGACCATTTCCCCGATTTTGTCTGTACTGACTTCCCGGTCCAATGTATTTTGAATTTCTTGTTCAATTTCCGTGGCAATCCGGTCCAAATCGGACATTTCCACTTTCCGCTTGTCGAAAGCGCGAACCATGGCGTTGAGGATTTTGTTGCGGTCAAAACTCTGGCGAGTGCCGTCACGTTTCACCACAATAATGGGCAGACTTTCTACAATTTCATAGGTGGTGAATCTGCGTTGGCAGGCGATGCACTCCCGACGGCGGCGGATGCTATTGCCGTCTTCGTTGTGACGAGAGTCTACCACTTTGCTTTCCAATTCACCGCAAAAAGGACATTTCATGAGAAACACTCCCTTTCTATAATAGTTTATGATGATTATAACAGAATTATGTTACCTTGTCCAGCATTTTTTCCTTGTCAAACCTAAGCCGATGGGTTACAATGAAGTCAGTAGAAAGGATGGCGGGCAAATGAAACGTTATCAAACATTATTTGTGGCATGGGGCGCACTGCACCTGCTGTGCATGGCTTTGGCATTTATCCCCAATCCCGTAAAGGTTTTGGCTGGGGCAATGGTGGTTTTGTCGGTGCTTTATTTTGTCCCGGCTTGGATTTTGCTTTACAGAGCCGTGTCCCGGGGGGATAAGCCGGCAATCCGGCTGGTGCGCAATGTTAGTTTTGTGGTGCTATTGTTAACGCTGGTTGTGTTGCTGGCGAATATTTTGTCCATTGGAGCATCCACCGTGGTAGGGGATGTGCTCAACGGCTTGCTGATTGTGGTTTCCATTCCTATGTTTTGTTCCGAGGCTTGGGTTATCAGTTTGTTCTGCTGGGCGCTGTTGTGGGTTCTGGGATTGAAATGCGGAAAAAAGTGAGGGAATTTCAGTGTTCCACGGAAAAAAGAAGGCAGTCACGTTTAGTTATGATGACGGCGTTGTTCAGGACCGCCGTTTGGTGGCTCTGTTTAACAAGTACGGTCTGAAAGGTACATTTAATCTGAACTCCCGGCGCTTTGGTGACGGTGGACAATTACCGGTGGACGGGGGCGTTATGGTAGACCACAGTCGCATTCTGGAAGAGGAAGTGGCGACCCTGTATGCTGGACACGAGGTGGCCGCCCATACTTTGACCCATCCCAATTTAACCACCTGCGAGGATGGGGAAGTGATTCGTCAAGTGGAGCAGGACCGGTTGAACTTAAGCAGATTGGTAGGCTATGAAGTGGTGGGCATGGCCTATGCCGGCGGTGGCGTCAATCACGATGACCGGGTGGTGGAATTGATCCGCAATCATACGGGCATCCGTTATGCCCGAGGAATTACCCGCAGTCACAATTTTGATATGCAAACGGATTTGTATCGCTTGCAACCGACTTATGAGTTTGAGAAAAATCCCCGGGATTTTTTGGCATTGGCAGATCGGTTTTTGAATGCCTCAGCGGATAAACCCCAGATTTTGTATATTTTCGGGCATAGTTACCGTCTGGACGGGAATCCTCAGTGGTGGGATATGTATGAAGAATTTTGCGCAAAAATTGCCCATCGGGAAGACATTTTCTATGGCACTAATCGAGAAGTTTTTTTAGGAGAATAAAAGAATCAGGCGGAACAGTTACGTTCCGCCTGTGATTTTTATGTGATGCTGACTGTTGCGCCGGTGGGAACTACGGCAATATAAGTGCTTCCCACACCGAAGGTGACGGGGTCACCGTTTTCTAAGGTGTATGTAAAGGGGTCGTTGGCGGAGGCTCTGGACCACAAAATGGGTACGCAATAACCATTGCAAAGGAAATAACCGCTACCGCTTCCCACCGTGTTGACGGTGAGCAGATAGTTATCGGCTTGCAAAGCGCTGGCGGCTCGCAGAACCAATACATTGCGGAAATCCAGAGTTTCCCCGGTCGCGCCGTCCACATAATTGGAGCCGGTGCCGTGGGAATTGCCGGATTGATGGGCGAAATAGGTCTTGGTTTCCGTATTGTAGGTTAAAGTGGTTTTCTTGGCGTTTGCAGTGGCGTTGCCGCTTAAATTAAAATTGACTACTGCCTTGTTTCCGGAACCGCCCACGATAATTTTGTCGTCGCTGAAGGTCATGCCGTAGGATTGCTCGGTCTCATACTGGGTTTTATAGTGCAGTTTTTCTGCATAGGGCAAAACCTTAGAACCGGTGGCAAACCAGCAATGATAGGATGCATAGCCATGATTGTTTCGGTTCTTGTCAAAGAAATAGCAATCTCCGCCGTTGGAGCCGTCAATGTCGTTCCAGCCAATGTTTTTCAGATAGTTCAGAGCCTCATCGCTTCCGCCGAAGTGGAGGTAAATGGCTTGATAGGCTTGCGCCAATTGCACATAGTATTTTCGCGCGCTTCGAATAGAACCGACAGAATTGGCGCTGCTAATATCGCTGAAAATGCCCATACAGCGGGTAACGCCACCCTCGGCCAAAACCTCGTAGAGGATGTCTGCTTTGCTGACGCCGAATTGGGGCATGGCGTCTTTGATGTTATTGAGCATAACGGCCACAGGGCGTCCCAAATAAGGGGTTTCCAAGGGCGTGCCGTTTAAGGGGTTGCGATAGGCCAATACGGGATCCGGCGTGGGCGTTTCCGGGGTTTGGTTGTCTCCCTGCGGGGTGTCCGGCACATTGGGAGTACTGTCACCGGCATCTGCGGAGGGCGGCGAGGCCGGAGGCGTTTCTGACTGAGGAGCGCATCCACCTAAGATGAGCAATATTGCCAGAAGAAGGGGTAATAATCGTTTCATGCAACAGACATCCTTTCCGCCATACCACAACCTGTTGTGGTTGAATTCATCGTAAAGCCCATTATAACACAATTCGACAAAAAAGAAAAGAGAAAAACTTGAATTTTCTTTTCCTTTTTCAGGGAATAAAAAACCGGGAAAGCCGGGACGGATTTCGGAAAAAATCAAACTTTTTTCCGGAAAAAGCCTTGACTTTTCCGGATGCTTACTATATAATACACAAGCCTGCGTGCGCAGGCAATCCTTGCTCACGACGGCGTCGTGGGCCAAAAGTCCAAAAGGAGGTGCAAACAACATGGCTAAGATTACCGGTAAGTACGAGGTGCTTTATATTATCGATCCTG
>JAZKZB010000127.1:0-9996 GCA_045612425.1 Faecousia sp. | reverse complement strand
CACGGTTGTTCATAGAAATCACTCCAATAAAAAATGGACGCAGTGCGCCCATCCAATCAAAAATGGGGGCAAAACGCCCCCATCTTCTCAAAATCCTAGTTTTGTTTACCGACAGGATGGTTACGAACTGTCCTATAAAGTTGAAATCATTATAGTTTAGAATGGAAAAAATGTCAATACCCACAAGAAAAGATTGACAGTTTGGGGAATCAATGGTATGATATTTTACAGCAATAAGGGAGTAGCAGGCGCAGTTTGTGCGTAGCCGGTCAACAACGCGACCTTTGGGTCTGGCCAGGCTTTTCATTGCGAGACTTGTGCAAGGTGCACGGCGCTCCCGGGATTGATGCCCGTCCGGTTTCGTGACGGGTCTTTTTTTGGGAATGTGCAGGAAATTATTTTGAAAAGGGGTAGTTTTTTCATGCAAGCATTTCTCTCTTGGTACAATGGTTTGACAGATTCGTGGATGGGTTCTTTGGCGCTTTTTGCAGTGGGTTTGGTTCTGCTGATTAAAGGCGGCGACTGGTTTGTTGACAGTGCAACGGGTATTGCGAAGCGATTCCGTGTGCCGGAAATTATCATTGGCGCAACTGTGGTGTCCATCGGCACAACATTGCCGGAAGTGATGGTCTCTGCCACTGCGGCGGTGAACCAGAATGGCGCCATTGCTTATGGTAATGCCATTGGCTCCATTATTTGCAATACTGCGCTGATTGCTGCGCTGACCATAGCCATTCGACCTGCTCCCGTAAATCGAAAGGCAGTTGTGATGCCGGTTATTTTCTTTTTTGTATCTGCTGCGATTTATTTGGTGGCCGCTTATGGTTTCGGCAGATTCGACCGTTGGCTGGGTTTTGTGATGTTGGCCGTTTTTGCTGTTTATATGACGGTAACCATCCGTCAGGGATTCAAAAATCCGGAAAACGTGACCCATGAGGAAGAAGTATCTTCCGAAAAACCCAACGCTTTGCTACTGGATATTGCTATCTTGGTAGGAAGCGCGGCCTTGATTGCGGTGGGCGCGGATATGCTGGAAGGGTCTTCCGTTTCCATGGCTACCATGGCAGGTATTCCTACGGAAGTGGTGGGTGTTACCATTGTAGCACTGTGCACCAGTTTGCCGGAATTGGTGACTGCGATTACCGCCTTGGCAAAGGGTCACGGAGCGTTGTCTTTGGGCAACATCATTGGCGCCAATATTTTCAATCTGGTGCTGGTATCCGGTTTGGCAGTGACCATTTCGCCTTTCTCTGTACCGGTGGGAAGCACCATGTTTGGACTGAATACTTCGAAAGTGCTGGAACTTCCTTTGATGGTGGTCGTTATGGCATTGATGACTTTGCCTGCTGTTTTCCGCAAAAAACTGTACCGGTGGCAGGGTGTGACCTTGCTGGGTATCTATGTAGCCTTTGTGGTATTGCAGGTACTCATTGCGTTGCACATGATTTAATTTCAATCAGAAAAGGCGCACTCTTTGGGTGCGCCTTTTTTCTGTTTTTTGAAAAAAAGACTATCTTTTTTTCGGGAAAAGAAGTATAATCAAAAGGAACAAGGATGGGAGGATTTTCCTATGGCAACAACAAAATTGTATTTGGAAGAAACAAAGAAAAAGCAACTGAATGCCGGTTTTTCTGCGACTTTTGGAGGCGCCCCGTTGCGTTATTTTTCTGCCCCCGGTCGTACGGAGATCGGCGGAAACCATACGGACCATCAACGGGGACGTGTGCTGGCTGCGGCGGTGAATTTGGATACCGTGGCGGCGGTTCGCCCCAACGGAACTGATGAGATTCGGATTTTATCCAAAGGATACCCCATGAGCGTGGTCAATGTTCGGGAATTGATTCCTGTGGAAGAAGAAATCAATACAACCCCTGCGTTGATTCGGGGCGTTGCGGCTGCTTTTGTACAACGTGGCTGTAAGGTAGAGGGTTTCGATGCGTATTGTGAGTCTACGGTGTTGCCCGGCTCCGGACTTTCTTCCTCTGCGGCTTATGAGGTGTTAATCGGAACGATTATCAATGGCCTTTTCTTTGACA
This sequence comes from Faecousia sp., assembly GCA_045612425.1. Taxonomy (GTDB): domain Bacteria; phylum Bacillota; class Clostridia; order Oscillospirales; family Oscillospiraceae; genus Faecousia. Next base: position 7,960 of record JAZKZB010000127.1, on the reverse strand, counting down.
ATCAGGTTTCTCAGCCGGAAATCGCGGTGATTGGTCAATATGCGGAGAATGTGTTTTTCGGAAAGCCTTGCGGATTGATGGATCAAACCGCTTCTGCCGTGGGCAATTTGGTTACCATTGACTTTTTCGACAAAGAAAATCCGGTTATTACGCCGGTGAATTTTGATTTCGCTTCTTGCGGTCATGCTCTGTGCATTATCGACAGTGGCGCTGACCATGCGGATTTGACGGACGAGTACGCTGCCGTTCCCGGGGAAATCAAAGCCATTGCCCAGTATTTTGGTAAAGAGGTGCTGACCCAGATTGAAGAAAAAGATTTTTTTGATGCCATTCCCCAACTGCGGGAACGTTGCGGTGACCGGGCAGTTCTGCGGGCTGTACATTTCTATCAGGAAAATAAGCGAGTCCCCCGGCAAGTGGCGGCTTTGGAGCAGGGAGATTTTGAAGAATTCTTGCGCCTGATTAAGGAAAGTGGATATTCTTCTTATATGTACTTACAAAACGTGATACCTGCCGGATATAAGGAACATCAGGACGTGGCAGTGGCGCTGGCGCTCTGTGAGCATTTCCTGAACGGACGGGGCGCCTACCGTGTTCACGGAGGTGGATTTGCCGGTACCGTGCAAGCCTTTGTTCCCTTTGATATTTTGGAATTCTTCCGGGCAGGTATGGATGCGATGTTGGGCGAGGGCGCTTGCCACGTATTGTCTATCCGGCCGCAAGGTGGCGTAGAAGCATTTTAAGGAGGAATCACAGTGAAAATAGAGACATATATTGATTCACTGGTTTCTTATGCCATGAATTGTGGTTTGGCGCAACCTTGCGACCATACTTATTTAACCAACCGTCTGCTGGAACTTTTGGGCAAGGATGACTATGCCGTTTCCGATGAACCACAAAGTGAGGATTTGGAAGAAATCCTGAAGGGCCTTTTGGACTATGCCTGCGAAAAGGGACTGTGCGAGGATAATATTACCGCCCGGGATTTGTTTGATACCAAACTGATGGGTGTTTTTACGCCTATGCCCCGGGAAGTCATTGCCACGTTCCGTGAAAAGTATGCCGTCAGTCCGCAGGAAGCGACAGATTGGTACTATCAATTCTCCTGCGATACGGATTACATCCGTCGTTACCGGATTGCCAAGGATATGCGTTGGAAATATCCGTCTCCTTACGGGGAAATGGATATTACCATCAACCTTTCCAAGCCGGAAAAAGACCCCAAGGCCATTGCTGCGGCAAAAAATGCGCCCCAGAGCAGTTATCCTAAGTGCCAACTGTGTGTGGAAAATGAGGGATATGCTGGCCGGATGAACCATCCTGCCCGGCAGAATCACCGGATTCTTCCTATTACGGTGGACGGCACACCGTGGTGCCTGCAGTATAGCCCCTATGTGTACTACAATGAGCACTGCATTGTGTTCAATTCTCAACATATTCCTATGAAAATCGACAAGAGCGCTTTCAAGAAATTGTTGGACTTCGTCACCGATTTTCCCCATTATTTTGTGGGCTCGAATGCGGATTTGCCCATTGTGGGCGGTTCTATTTTGAGCCATGAACATTTCCAGGGCGGTCACTATACCTTTGCCATGGAAACCGCAGAGGTGGAAAAAGAGGTTTCCTTTGCCGGATTTGAAGATGTGTCTGCCGGGATTGTAAAATGGCCCATGAGTGTGATTCGTATCAACGGCAAGGATAAGCAACGCCTGGTGGAACTGGCAGATAAAATTCTCACCGCATGGAGAGGATACTCTGACGAAGAGGCTGGCGTGGTTGCGTTCTCTGATGGAGAACCTCATAACACCATTACGCCTATTGCCCGTCGCCGTGGGGAGAATTATGAATTGGATTTGGTTTTGCGGTGTAATATTACCAGCCAGGAGCATCCTTTGGGTGTATTCCATCCCCATGCAGATAAGCATCACATTAAGAAGGAAAATATTGGCTTGATTGAAGTGATGGGTCTGGCGGTATTGCCCAGCCGGCTGAAGAAAGAGTTGACGGATTTGGCGCAGGCTTTGGTAGCAGGGGAGGATATTTCCGCAAATGAGGCCCTTTCCAAGCATGGACCTTGGGTGGAGCAACTGAAACAGCAGTATGTCTTTACAGAAGAAAATGCCATGGAGATTGTGCTGAAAGAAACGGGCAAAGTCTTCGCGGAAGTTCTGGAAGATGCCGGTGTGTATAAGTGCAACGAAGTGGGCAGAAAGCAGTTTTGCAAATTTATTGATGCCGTTAACGGTTAAATAATAGAAAGCGTGTTGCCAAGGGCAACACGCTTTTTCGTTATATTTCAATGAGGGTGTATTCTCTTTGCCCGTAGCCTAAGGCAGCGGCGGCTTCAATGGTGTGTTCTCCGTTTCGGCTGTTGATACGTTCTAACAGATGGTCACGCCCCTGGTCTGGGGAGGCCTTTACCAAATCCACGCAGGCCTGGTCAATGGCGATGGGGTCATCGGATACCAGAATGCCGATATCGGCAATGCAGGGGTCTTCCGCTACGGCGCAACAGTCACAGTCTACGCTCATATTCTTCATCACATTGACGTAGAGCAGATTGCCGTTGAAATAGTCGATGACGGATTTGGCGGCATCTGCCATGGCTTCCAGAAAGGCATCGTGGTCAGACTTCCAAAAATCTTCGGTGTGACCGACTCCATGAATATACTTTTTGCCGTAGGAGGAGGCGACACCGATAGACAGTTGCTTGATTGCGCCACCGAACCCGCCCATGGGATGTCCTTTAAAGTGGGAAAGAACCAGCATGGAATCGTAGTTTTCGATGTCTTTTCCCACAAAATTTTTATCGATTTGTTTGCCGTCGGGAATAGGAAGTTCTAAATCCGGCCCGCAGGCATCCAAAATATCCACGTTAAAATGTTTGCTCCAGCCGTGGTCTGCCATAAGGCGAACATGGCGCTCGGTGGTATGTCTTTCTCCTTTGTAGGCGGTGTTGCATTCCACTACAGTGCCACCCACATGGTCAATCACCGGTTTCCAAAATTCCGGCCCTAAAAAGTTTTGGTTTCCTTTTTCTCCGGAGTGGAGTTTCACAGCCACTTTACCGGGCAAGGTTTTTCCCAGTTTGCTATAAAGTTCCAATAGGGATTCCGGTGTGATGTTGCGGCTGAAATAAACGGTTGCGCTCATAGAAATACCTCCTTGCTGTCTTTCTTCTAATATACCCGCGTATGGTAGGAAAGTCAATGAAAAAGACCTCAATCCGAAGATTGAGGTCTTTGTGATTTGTATGCTTATTTCTTGGTACCGGCGATTTGCGCGGCCACTTCGTCAGCGAAGTTTTCTTCTTTCTTTTCGATGCCTTCACCCTTGATATAGTGGATGGCGTCTACGAAAGTTACCTTGCCGCCCAACTTCTTGCCAGCATCGGCAATGTAGCCGGCCACGTCGCCCTGGAACAGATCGGAGCGAACGAAGTCCTGCTGCAGCAGGCAAATTTCCTTGAAGTAGGCGTTGATTTTGCCCTGAGCGATTTTTGCCTTGATTTCTGCAGGCTTGTTGGCCATCTTGGGATCGTTGTCCATGAGCGCAACCTGAACGGACAGTTCGTGGTCCACGTCAGCCTGGGGAACCAGGGACTTGTCCCAATACTTTGCGTTCATAGCAGCGATTTGCATAGCCACGTTTTTGCCGATTTCGGTGACGTCGATATCACCTTCCACAGCCAGATTGACCAGAACACCGTGGGTACCGCCGGCGTGAACATAAGCAACGGAAACGTTGTCAGCGTAGCGGGCGAAACGGCGGATTTGCATATTTTCACCGATGGACATAACCTTTTCCTGCATCACTTCGGTGACAGACAGATTGGTGCCGGGGTAGGTGCAAGCCTTCAGGGCTGCCACGTCGGCAGGATTCTGCTCGGCAACCACGGTAGCCAAATTCTTAACCAAGTCCAGGAAAGCCTCGGTCTTGGCAGCGAAGTCGGTTTCGGAGTTGACTTCGATGACCACGCCCACGCCGTTAATCACGGTGGCGTAAGCAACGCCTTCAGCGGCAATGCGGCTTGCCTTTTTGGCAGCCTTGGCCAGACCCTTTTCCCGGAGCCAGTCAACAGCCTTGTCCATATCGCCATCGGTGGCTTGCAGGGCTGCTTTGCAGTCCATCATGCCAACGTTGGTCATTTCACGGAGTTTCTTAACATCTTGTGCAGTAAATGCCATTGTTTTGTCCTCCTTAGAATTATTCAGCGGCGGGTGCTTCTGCTTCTTCAGCGATCACTTCGATGTTTTCCAGAACAGCGTCTTCGCCCTGACGGCCTTCGATGGCAGCATTTGCCATGGCGGCGGCAATCAAACGGATGGCGCGGATAGCGTCGTCGTTGCCGGGGATGACGTAATCGATTTCATCGGGGTCGCAGTTGGTGTCTACGATGGCTACGATGGGAATGTTGAGTTTCCGGGCTTCTGCAATGGCGTTGCGCTCCTTGCGGGGATCAACGATGAACAGGCAGGCAGGAATCTTCTTCATTTCCTTTACGCCGCCCAGATACTTTTCCAACTTGGCGATTTCGCCCTGGTGCTTGATAACTTCTTTCTTGGGCAACATAGCGAAGGTGCCGTCTTCTTCCATCTTTTTCAGTTGAGCCAGACGGTCGATACGGGTGCGCATGGTGCGGAAGTTAGTCAGCATACCGCCCAACCAACGGGCGTTGACATAGTAACCGCCACAGCGAGCGGCTTCTTCCTTAATGGCGTCCTGAGCCTGCTTCTTAGTGCCGACGAACAGAACATTACCACCGTTGGCGGAAATTTCGCGAACAAAACTGTATGCTTCTTCCAGTTTCTTCACGGTTTTGGCCAAGTCGATGATGTAGATACCATTACGCTCGGTGTAGATGTAAGGAGCCATTTTGGGGTTCCAGCGACGGGTTTGGTGACCGAAGTGTACGCCGGCCTCCAACAGACTTTTCATAGATACGACAGACATTTGCTTTTCTCCTTTTGTTTTTCCTCCACCCCGTTCATCTCTGCCGCCCGTCCTTGCGGACACGGGAGCGACAGATCCCCGGGTGTGTGGTGTAATGAGTCATGGGTTTTGCCCATGCCGAAATATTATATAGCAAGAAAATGCATTTTGCAAGTAGTTTTTCCGATTTTTTTGAAAAATATTCCTGATTTTTCTTAAATTGGAAACCAAAATGGCTTTTCCCGGGGACGACAGCATGCATCCGGCTTGATGTCTACCAGAATAATATCCGGTCCAATACGTTTAATGCAGTGCCAGGGGATGATGTAATCGTCTCTTCTGCCGAAAAATCCCCAAATTCGGCAAGGACCGGGAACGATAATGGCCATAACCTGACCGCATGGGATTTCGATTTCCACATCGGATACAAAGCCCAGGCGCCTTCCGTCGGCAATGCAAATCACCTCTTTGCAGTTTAGGTCTGAAATCCGAGTCCCCATATCTGCACCCCCATCCATTTTTGGTAAAGTCTATGCCGGAAAGGCAAAAATATGCCGGGGATGGCGTTGGCCATCCCCGGGGATGCATTATTTTTGACACAGTGCGGAAAACAGTTCCATGTAACGACGGGCAGGTTTGTCCCAACTGAAATCTTGACGCATATCCCGCCCTTGCAGGGCTTGGAATGCTACTCGGTTGTGGTGGTATAGGTGCAAGCACCGTTTCACCGCCCAAAGGAAATCCTCGCCGTTGTAACTTTGGAAAGTAAAGCCCAGACCCTCCTGCGCTTGTTCATCGGCGGGCAGGACGGTGTCTTTCAATCCGCCGGTGGCATGGACTACCGGAACGGTGCCATAGCGCATGGCATTCATCTGGCTTAAACCGCAGGGTTCGGACTTGGACGGCATGAGGTAGATGTCGCCACCGGCATAAATCCGGGATGCCAATCCTAAATCAAAGGTGATTTTTGCCGATACCCGGTCAGGATATTGTTGCGCCAAATCCCGGAAGAAGTGCTCGAATTTGGCTTCACCGGTGCCTAAAATCAGCAGTTGGCAGGATTCTTCTTCTAACAGCCGGCGAGCGATATAGCAAAGTAAATCCAGCCCTTTATGTCCGGCCAAGCGGGTGACCATGACCATGAGGGGGACGTCTTCTTCTCCAGGCAGACCCACTTCCTTTTGCAGGGCCAGTTTGCACATGGCCTTGCCTTGCAGGAACGTTTCGGCATTATAGTGGGTGGGCAGTGCCGGGTCTGTTTCGGGGTTGAATGTTTGAATATCGATGCCGTTGGTGATGCCCGTTAATTTCCATGAGGCATGGGATAAAACACCGTCTAAGCCGTGGGCATAATAAGGATACATCAGTTCCTTGGCGTAGGTTTCGGATACGGTGGTGACCAAATCCGCGGTTTCGATGGCGCCTTTCATTAAGTTCACACTGCCGTGCATTTCCATAGTTCCCCGATGTTCCCAGGGGAGCCCTAAAACATCGTCATAGAAATTGCCGTGAGCCCAACCCTGATATTCCACATTGTGGATGGTGAAAACGCATTTGGTGCGGGGGAAATAGGGAGAATACAACCATTTCAGATACGGGGGAATGGCGGCGGTCTGCCAGTCGTTGCATTGAATGACGTCCGGAATGAAAGACAGTCGAATCAAGGCATCTAAGCAAGCCTTGGCAAAGAAAGCGAAGCGCTCGGTATCGTCCATATCCCCGTAAAGAGAGCCCTCCCGACCACCGAAATAATAATCGTTGTCAATGAAATAGACTTGCACGCCATCTTTGCGTCCTACCAGTCGTTTCAGGCCGGCATATTGCTTACGCCATGCAAGGTCCACATCCCAATGGAAAAGTTCTTCTGTGGCATACAGAGCATTTTGTTTAATTTTCCGGTAGTATGGAAGTATTAGCAAAACTTCGTTGTTTTCCAATCGGGCGAGGGCAGAGGGCAGAGCCTCCATCACATCCCCCAGACCGCCGGATTTCACATACGGTGCGCCTTCGGCGGCGAAAACCGCAATTTTCATACAATATCTCCTCTTTTGATAATGACAGGATTTTTGGGCGTTCCGTAAAGGCGGGCGCCGGGTCGCACAACCACATCCTTATCCAAAATGACATATTTCAGTTCGCTGCCTTCTCCGATGACAGAGTCGTTCATAATTACGCAGTCGGAAATTTTGGCCCCGGGGCAGACGGTGACGTTACGGAACAAAACTGCATTTTTCACTTCGCCTTCAAAGATACACCCGTCGGCGACGATGCAGTTGTCAATTTGGCAATCTTCCCCATAGTAGCAGGGGACTCTGTCCCGCACCCGGGTGAATATGGGATGGCAACCGTAGAACAGGTCGTGGCGCAAGTCGCTATTGGTCAACGCCAAGGAGTTGTGGAAATATTCTTCTACCGTGTCGTTGAATAAGGCGACACCCTCAAAGGGGAAGATGTTGATGGAAAGTTCGCCTTTTTGCCATTGCCCCAACACCAAATCCCGGTCCATGTGGAATTGGTTGCGGGGGATAAATTCCCGAACGGTTTTCATCAACAGATCCTTGGACAAAACAAAGATATCCATGGATGCCAAATATTCCTTGGGGGCAACATAGTCTACCGCGATGTCGGAGATATTGCCTTTACTGTCCAGTTTGAATGCCAAGTCCAGTTGCTTGCGGTTATTGGCAATGCCGGCTTTGGTAACGACGGTTACGTCTTTTCCGCTTTCAATGTGAGAGGTCAAGACTTTGCTCAAGTCTAAATTGCAAAGAACTGAGGAGTCTGCCATGACCACATAGTCATCGTCGTTCCCGTATTCCAGTACCGACATGGCGGTATACAGAGATTCCAATTTGCCCCGATAACTGTCGGTATTGCTCATGGCGAAGGGGGTTAGGAATTCCAAACCGCCTTCTTCTAATGCTAAGCCCCATTCTTCTCCGGAACCCACGTGGTTAATTAAGGATTGGTAGTTTTTGCGAGAGATAATACCCACGTGGCGAATGCCGGCAGCGGCCATGTTGGAAAG
>JAZKZB010000126.1:0-2850 GCA_045612425.1 Faecousia sp. | reverse complement strand
TCCTGGCCATCAATGGCATTCCAACTGTGGGGCAGGTTAACAAAGTCCCATTTTGGGTCAATGGCAGCAGGGATTTCAGTGGTTTGCTTGGTGAAAGCCCATTTGCGGTTGAGATTGATAATCTGTCTCATGGTAATCCTCCTTGGATATTGCCCTTTTGGGCATAGATTCTATTTATAATCATATATGAAAACTTCGAATTTTTCAATGATGAATTTCGCATTTTTATTGGATTTACATATTTTTTACAAAGAAAGGGACAGAAAAGCAAATCTGTCCCATGCCGTACGGAGCGCGAAAGAACGATGTGTTTTTCCGAATTGTGGTTGATTTTTCATACAAATGCGATATAATAATTGGGAAATGAAGACAAACAGCCTTTTGAAAATAAAAAGAAGGGGAAGATATCATGATTATTACTCAGAAAAAACCCATGGAAGAAATCATGGCTATGGTTGGCGACGCAAAAACTGTGGCCATTGTTGGTTGTGGTAGTTGCGCGACAGCATGCCAGACCGGCGGTGAACCTCAAATTGCAGAATTGTCCGCCATTCTGGAACAAGCCGGTAAGAAGGTGGTTGCTACCACTGTGGCAGATTATTGTTGCATGAACTTGGGCGTGAAGGCAAAAATGAAGGCAATCAATGCCGCAGAGCCGGAGTGCGTGGTTTGTATGTCCTGCGGTGACGGCGTGCAATGCGTGGCTAAAAATGCCAATAATAAGCCGGTTTATCCTTCCAATAATACGATGTACTTAGGCGAAGCGGTGAAGTTTGGCGTATGGGAAGAAGCCTGCCGTTTCTGCGGTGAATGTGTATTGGGTCAAACCGGTGCGATTTGCCCCATTACCCAGTGCGCCAAGAGTTTGGTGAATGGTCCTTGTGGCGGTCAGAAAAACGGCAAGTGTGAAGTAAATCCGGAAAACGACTGCGCATGGATTCAAATCTACAAACGGTTGGAAGCCACGGGGCAACTGGAAAAATTAACCCAGACTCGCAAGGATAAGGGTTACGGTGATTTTGCTTATCCCAGAACCATTAGTTTGAGGGGGAAGAAATAATGAGTATGTTAAAGGACGCGCTGGAATCCGGCAAATTTGGCGTTACCGCCGAAATGGCACCGCCTAAAGGGTATGATTTTTCCGAGCAAATGGAAGCCGCAAAATTGCTTAGCGGTAAAGTACACGGTGTGAATGTTACCGATATGCAGTCTGCCAGTTTAAAAGCCACTGGTTTGGGTCTTTGTATTCATTTAAAGCAGGCCGGGGTAGAGCCGATTCTGCAGATGACCGGTCGTGACCGTAACCGTATGGCTATCATGGGTGATGTGCTGGCGGCGGCCAGTTTTGGTATTGATACCATGTTGGCGCTCACCGGAGACCACCCGGTTGTGGGTGACTGTCGGGATGCAAAGCCCGTGTATGATTTGGATAGCGTGGGTATTTTGAAAATGCTTTCCCAGATGGAAGAAACCGGTTGTGATTGTGGCGGAAACGAATTGACCGGGGGTGCGCCGAAGTTTTATAAGGGTGCTTCCGTAACACCGGTGTATGAGCCTATGTTCCTGCAGATTAACAAACTGCGCCAAAAGGTGGAAGCCGGCGCTATGTACATCCAAACCCAGGGCATTTTTAACTTAGACCAATTCAAGCATTTCCTGGAAATGGTGGACATGATGGGAATCAAGACCCATATTATGGCCGGTATCATTCCGCTGAAATCTGCCGGAATGGCCAAGTATATGAATGAAAATGTACCCGGCATTGATGTGCCTCAGGATATGATTAACCGCCTGGAAGCCGCCGCAGCCGAAGGCAAGGAAAAGGGTGTCAAGGGTCTGCCTGCCCAGTTGGGCATTGAAATGGCCGCAGAAATGATTGCCAAAATTAAAGACGAAAAACTGTGTGATGGCGTACATATTATGGCCATCGGCGCAGAGAAAAATGTGCCTGTTATTTTGGATAAAGCGGGCATTGCGATTTAAGAAAAAGGGGACTTCTTTCCGAAGTCCCTTTTTGCTTGCAAAGTGAAAGGGATTGCCGTATAATGGAAGCAGAAAAGCAGGAGGCAGTTTGCAATGAAAATTTGGCAACATTTTAAGACCATTACCCATCATCGTCTCCTTGTGATGGCAGGTTGCTTTCGGGTAGGGCTCTATTGGCAGGGGCTGACCCATGACTTGTCCAAGTATTCTTTTACGGAGTTTTGGGTAGGCGCAAAGTATTTTCAGGGTGTTCGCAGTCCCAATGCGGCGGAACGGGAAGCAAAGGGATATTCCGAGGCATGGATACACCATAAGGGCAGAAACCGGCACCACTATGAATACTGGACGGATATGAATATGGAAAAACGGGTGTATGAATCTGTTTGTATGCCCCGGAAATATTTGGTAGAGCAAATTATGGATAGACGGGCGGCTTGCATGGTCTATCAGGGAAAAGCGTATTCCGACGGTTCTGCCTTGGCTTATTTTATGAAAAGCCGGGAACGGGAACTGATGCACCCGGAGAACCGGAAGCAACTGGAATTTTTGCTAACCATGCTAAAAGAAAAAGGGGAAAAGGAAACGTTCCGCTACTTAAAAGAGGAAGTGTTGAAGGGAAAACCTTTTCCTTGGGAAGCATAAATAACGGAGATTGGGAGAAACTATCCACAGCAAGGGAAAATGTGAAAAAGCAGGAAAAAACTTCTTGACTTTTTCCTTTGGATGGATATAATAATATCCGTGCCTGAGATAGAGGATTTGTGTAACGGTAGCACACCGGACTCTGACTCCGTTTGCGGGGGTTCGAATCCCTCATCCTCTGCCAATAAAAAAGCCACACCTTTTGGTGTGGCTTTTTTATTGGCA
>JAZKZB010000125.1:0-8875 GCA_045612425.1 Faecousia sp. | reverse complement strand
AAACTGGGCAAGACCACGACCCAGAGAAAAGCCCTGTTGCGTCAACTGGTGACCGACTTGTTGGAAAACGGCAAGATTGAAACCACTTTTTGTCGCGCAAAGGAAGTTCAGCCTGTGGTTGAAAAGATGATTACTTTGGGCAAGAAGGGCGGTTTGTCTAATTACCGTCGCGCATTGGCTTTCATCACTAAGGAAGATGTTGCCAATAAGTTGTTCAAGGAAATTGCTCCTAATTATGCTGAACGCAACGGTGGTTACACTCGTGTAACCCGCACCGGTGCTCGCCGTGGCGATGCTGCTGAAATGGCAGTGATCGAACTGGTGTAATTCCGGTTGTATTGTGTCTAAACGCCTGCCACAAGAAATTGTGGCAGGCGGAAAAGACATGAGTTTTCTGCTGAAATTATTCGGAAAAACCCTTGACAATTTCAGGTGGGTATTATATAATAGCGAAGTCGTTGACACATGCTGCTATAGCTCAGCCGGTAGAGCGCATCCTTGGTAAGGATGAGGTCGCCAGTTCAAATCTGGCTAGCAGCTCCACAAAAAACCGCTTAAATCGCAAGATTTAAGCGGTTTTTCTTTGTTTTACGAACTATTTAAGTTGTTTTGCAATGGGACTTAAGACCTCGTTGCTAAATTTTTGTCGTTTTTCAAACTGTTCCACCAAATTTTTGGTACTTCGCAATACTGAAAACCCTTGTGCCGCAATGGGTTTTCGGCATCTGCAGTCACTAACTTTTATCCAACTTTTTTGCTTTTGGACGTATAACGGCGCTCGACAGCATCTGTCGCCGCATGAATCGTCTGACGCCCCTTGATGTAGTGCTTGATGCTCGTCGACATCTGGGCATGTCCTCCGGCATCCATCACTACCTTGATATCATTGGTTACATCGTACATATCGGTCAATACAGTCGTCCGAAACCGAATCGGTGTAATCTTTTCCTCAAATCCAGTGTCTCTCTGAATACGTTGACACATTCTGCGTACAGCGGTATAGGAGAGCGGCTTCTTTCCTCCAAAAATGAATTCGTCTGCCGGTGTTTCCGGAATGTGCGCCATGGCGGTGGCAGCCAATCCAAGCGTGCGGCGACTGTAAGCATTCTTGGTGTCCTTAATTTCCGGCTGATTGCGGTCGGGATGCGTCACCGCTCTGCTGACGGTAATTGTCATTTCCTCGCGGTCAATATCCGCCCCATGCAAGCCCAATCCCTCTTCAAGACGCAATGGATGCAGTGCCATGACCGCCAGAAACGCCCGATCGCGGTCGTTTTTTACATCCTCCAGATGATCGATTAAATACTCCATATGCTCAACACTGTAAGGAGGTGTGGCCTTGCTGGCATCACCAACAATTTTGACCTTACGGGATTTTACAGGATTTGCACCGATCAGTTTGTCCTCCAAGGCTGCCTCCATAATTTGATTGAGAACCATTCTGGTCTTGTCCTTGGTAGCCTTGGCCACATGCATTTTATTGAACATCTGCTGCACATGGTCCGAGGAGATCTCCTCTACGGACAGTTCCCCAAAGGCGGGGACCAGATACTTTTCAATCTGGCGTCGGTAAGTTACCGCTGTAACGGTGGCGATGTTAGGCCGAGAATAGGTGTTGAACCAATTCCACGCATACTCGGAAAAGGGATGCTTGCTTTTTTGCTGGACGCCGCCTGTCAAAAGATTTGCGACTTTATCCGCAAATTCCTGGGCAGTCTTGGCAGTGACCCAGCACTTTTTGCCGTTAATCATAACGGCTTGATTGATTCTGTTTGCCATATCAGATTCTCCTTCCGATAATGGCATAAGATCCGCTTCTGTTGAATTGTCAAGGTGCATCTTCGTGGATGCATCATAACACAAGTGGGTTTGCTTTTCAACATAGTTTGTTAAATCCGATTTGCGTACGAGTTTGGTTTCTCCAATTGCCACGTATGTAATTCCTCGATTCTTGATCAGTTCCTCCACGACAGAAGCAGATACTCGTAAAGCCTCAGCGACTTCTGGAACTGTCATCAGCTCCGGGAAAGTCTCCAATTGTTTCATAGTATCCACCTCCTTAGTTGGATCGTTTGTTGTGTTTACTTCCCACCTGCTCCGCTGCGGCTACGAAGCAGGCTCATTATTAATATGCGCACAACGGAAATTCACAACAAAAAACCAGCTATGCCCAAAACGCAAAAGTCGCGTTCTCGGACACAGCCGGGATTTGATAGACAAAGAATTGCAGTGACGCGACACCTTGGTGTCGCATCATTATTTTGGAGATTTTGTAAAGTTGATTATGAGGGGAAACGTGGGGAAAAGGCGGTTTCCGGAAATAAAAAAGTTTGGAATTTTCGTACGAAATCCTAAAAAAGAAAACATTTTTGCAAAAAATGATCTTTTGAAGGCGGTTTCCCGGAAGTCCGGCCCCCTTTAAGAAAGAAATTCGAAAACATATCCGGAACCTCCCCATTTGGTACCGCCGTGGTAATGAAATGAGGTCCGGAACCTTGTTTTGTTTTTTCGGGGACCTTATTTCGGGGGTCGGAAACTCCCATTTCAGTGGATTTTGAAGAAAAGTATATAATAAGGGTGGAGCAAGAGGAAAACAGGTAAAAGATGAAATCCCTCTTCCTGTCAAACAGGCCAAGAACGCGAAACAGTCGGTGTCGGCCTTCTTCCTCTTGAGAAAAATATGAGAAAACAAGGGCAACGCAAAACCTCTCATGGCCTTTGATAATACAAGAGAAAAGATGAAGAAATATGAGATAAGGATGTAATCCTTTTCTCATCTAATCAACCAAAGAGCAAGCTGCCTGCGAACAGAGGGCTTGCAGAACTATCTGCATCAAGTTACTGAGATATATTGAAGACTCCGTTTTGAAATGGATTGGCTCCGTGATATCCTATGAAGTGAGCAATGACTATGAGAAATATTTATCAAAGGATCGGGTGCTTAGCACAATTAACAATCAAAGGCAGAATCGTAAGCTATATTCTCTGCCTCTGGAAGTGCAGTTTGCTAGTGTTACATTCTATTTGCATGAAAACGAGGGCTGTACACATGGTCATAATTTGACTAACAAAAGAATCACCGAAACCCTAGAGTCTTGGAGTAATATTTGACCATACTTGGTTGACATATGAAAACGCCCCGGAGTTACCTCCGGGGTTTCGTTATGAAATCAGTTCATTTTCTTCGCACAATTTTCAGCCATTCTTACAGGATATTCCCGTATAAAATGCTGGGACTATTCAGTTGTTCTGGTATTCTTTTTAAATTAAAAAGGTCATTAAATGTCTAATTATAGCATAGTTATTCGTTATTATTAGTGACAACGATAAAAGGGGTGAATCCGATGGACAATTTGCACTGGTAATACTGTTATGCGTTGTTTAATCAGGGCATGATGTTTGGCTTCCGTAAATGTGATTGTAAGTTGTGTTGTAAGCAGAGAAGTATTTTACAGGGAGGAAACAAAATATGAAAATACGTTTTTTGAGGCTTTGTAGTATTGCGCTGATATTTGCTTTACTGTTAAACCTTTTACCTGCGCAGGCAATTACACTAAAGCAGGATGAAATAGGAATATCGGATACTTACAAAGAAATTCTTTCGGAAGAAAACGGAACCGAGGAATTTGTTAATGGCTCTGCAGTAATTATTGCAGAGATTCCTGAAAAGAGAACAGCATTTACAAAAGATTACATGCTTAGCAACGGTTACCATATGTCTGTTGTGTATCCGGAAGTGGTACATTACGAGGATAACGGTCAATGGAAGGAAATTGATAATACCTTAAAGGTATCCGGTACCGGAAATAACCGTGTATATACTAATGCAGCTGGTGGCTGGAATGTTATTTTTCCACAGCAAATGCGCAACGATAACCGTGTTTCCGTTGTAAAGGATGGTTATACGGTCAGCTTCGGAATGGCAGGAGAACTCAGATCTTCTGCGGAACTTATGGGAGAAGCGAACCGGTTCTCCAGCGTTTTGTCAGTGGCAAAGGCGGATGTTACAGAAGAAACTACAGTTATGCAAATGCAGGTATCTACTGCGCAAATCGCCCAGAAGGCATCGGTTTCGGATCAGGCGAAGGTGGAGCATCCTGAGATCGTGCGCGAGAAGTTGTATTCCCGGTTGACATATGAAGATGTCTACAACAACGTAGATATCGTTTATGACCTAAACGGCTACCAGATGAAGGAATCTATTGTTATTAGCAGCTATGATGCCACGGTTCGAGGGTATCAGTATGTTCTGGAAACGGGCTCTCTTATTCCTGTTTTAAACGATGACGGCAGCATTGATTTGTTCACGCAGATCGGCCAAGAAGCAGTAATGAAAATGCCTGCGCCGTACATGATAGATAGCGCAGGCAATGTCAACTACGATGTAGAGGTTTCTCTGGCACCTTGCAATGGTGGTTATATGCTGACTTACCGCACGCCAAGCAGCTGGCTGGCAGAGCCTGGCCGTGCGTGGCCGGTGGTACTGGATCCCGTTATTCTTGCAGAATCCCATTGGAATAATATTCTGGATCAGTTTGTTGCTGAGAACTACTCTCCGAGTTTTACTGCCGGATCGCTGTTCTGCGGATATCATCATGATTTGGGAAAGATGCGTACCTTTATCCAGTATGCAAACCTTCCGGCACTTACTTCTGCGGATGTAATCGTCCATGCGGAGCTTTCCTTGCAGTATTTGGCTGGAGGCTCTGAAAACACATCCGTGATCGAGGCACACAAAGTGAATACCACCTGGGATTCTCAAACAATCACATGGCAAAACCAGCCTGGTCATTCTGCTATCGTTGAGGACTATGCGATCGTAAGCGCTGACCAAAGATACAGTTGGGGTATCACAGATCTGGTTCGGGATTGGTATGCATCAGTAAATACAGGTGTTATGCTGAAGATGCCGGATAATGTGGAAACCGGCACAGTCACCAACTGGAAAAAATTCTATTCAGTTGACTACAGCATGTATGCTCCCCAGATCTGGCCGTATCTCAATATTGTCTATAGAAATACCAATGGTTTGGAAAGCTACTGGGACTATACCGCCTCCTCCGCAGGCCGGGCAGGTACAGGCTATATCAATAACTATTCCGGTAATCTGGTATGGGTCCGTGATGACATTGGCTTCGGTGGCAATCTTATGCCTGTAACCATCAGCCATATTTACAATGCAAATGACAGCGCGGTAGATACCTTTGGTATGGGTTATGGTTGGCGTACGAACTTTAACCAACTGGTATATCAGTGGGCTGCGGATACCGACTATTACATTTGGGAAGACGGAGACGGTACTAAGCACTATTTTCTGTATAATGCGGAGAAGACCAAATATTTAGATGAAGATGGGTTGGAATTGGAACTGACCGTTAATGCAGGCGGTGCAACTGCTACATACTGTATTACTGACAAATACGGTAATGCGAGTTACTTTGATTCTTACGGTCGCTTATGCCGGATGACTAACAATGAAGAAACCCCCAGTAGTATTATCATTACCTATTCGACAGTTAGCGGTAAAAACATACTGAATATTACGGATGGGGTAGGGCGTAGATATGGTTTTAGTTATGATGGTGCATTGCTGGAGAGAATCGGCTATTACGGCACTGGCACAACAGAGTTAAGTTATGTGGATTTTATATACAGCGGTAATCAGTTAACAAGAATCACCGATAAAGATGGAAAGTCCTGTTATTATACTTACGGAATAAACAATCTGTTAACATCTGCCCAAGACATTGACGGGTATCAGTTAACATACACCTATAATACTATGACGACCGGACAGCCTAATCGGATTAAGACAGTAGTCGAGACAGACGATGGCACATCTGGTGGAACATTGTCCATTGAGTACGCTAAGAATCAGACCACATTTACAGATTATAATGGAAATGTTCAGATCATGCAGTTTAACAATCTGGGTAACACTGTTTCTATTCAGGACGATCAAGGTAGAGCCCAGTTTGCTCAGTATGCCCTAAACGATACATTATCCTCGGCCAGTTCAACCGCGAAGGGCAATCAGTTGACTATGTCTTCTAAACTTCAGAATACCGTCGGTAATATCCAAAGCGACAGTAGTTTTGAAAATGGAGTGACTTGGGGAACTCTACATTCCGATAGAGTGATCGGTTATGTAACGACCGAGGAAGCCTATATAGGAAACAAATCCCTGGCTATGGTACGAGAAACCAACGGGGAAATAAGCGGATTGTATAGCCAGAGTTTTACAATTCCTGCAGGCGAAACATATACGTTCTCTGCATACGTTAAAACTGGCGCAGGTAATGCGTGCTTAGCTATTAGTAATGGTACGATAACCCAATACAGTGACTACTTAGATGCCAACAGCGATTGGACCCGATTGGAGGTCTCCTATACTAATTACGCATCCGTTGATGTAAGCGTTACTGCCAGAGTTCAGACTGCGCAGGCTGGTACTGTGTATATGGACTGTGTTCAGATTGAACGGGCACCCACCGCCAGCAGATACAATTTGATAGATAATGGTGATTTCCGTAATATATACTCCTGGTCCTCTACCAGTGGAATCATTACGCCTTCCAATCTTGAAGCAGCAGCGCCCGAATTAAACAATACTGTATACAGTATGACCGGTTCTCCTACAGCGACAAACGGAATTACCCAAACCGTTCCTGTCAGTGGCAGTGCAGGAGATACCTTCGTCCTGGCAGGCTGGGCCAAAGGTGACTCTGTCCCATTGGGAGAGGTCAATAACGTGACCCGGGAATTCGGTATGAAACTGACTTTTCATAATACAGATGGCTCCACGGATACCCAAAGTGTTAGTTTCAACTGTGACCTGCCGTCTGATGGAAACTGGCAGTATGTTGCCACACCTGCTGTTGCCAAAAAGGCCTATTCCTCTGTTACCGTGGAGTTGGTGTATCATTACAATGCGAATACGGTGTATTTTGACGGCATTCAACTGTACAAGGAAGAGTTTGGCAACAGTTATACGTATGACGACGAAGGAAATGTTACCAGCGTTAAAGATCTTCAAAACCAAACCACAACCTACGAATACACCAATAACAATTTGACGAAAGCGATTCTGCCGACCGGTGCAGAACTGACCTATACCTATGACAATTACCACAACGTGAAAACCGCAACTACCAGTACCGGTATTGTCTACAGTTTTACTTACGACACCTACGGCAACAATACATCTGTCTCGATCAGAAACGGAACGACAACGATTACCAGTTCAGCATCTTACACCACCGATGGCAATCGTATGCTGACTTCCACAGATGATCTTGAAAATGTAACAACTTATTGTTATAATGAAAATACCAACGTGTTGGAGTGGGTGCAGTACCCGAATGACACAGTGGCAAGCAGAACCACCTATACGTATGATAATATGTACAGACTGGCCAGTTCTGCCTCTGTAGTTGCCGGATTGTCCAGTGGTACAGCCCTTACTGCAAACTATACCTATACTGACGATCTTTTGACGGCAATCCAAACCGGGTCTACAACTTACTCCTTCTCTTACGGTAAGTTCGCTCAGCGCAGTAGCATTCAGATTGGCAGCCGAACTTTGGTAAGTTACGAATACACCTCGGATCCGAACCGGTATCTGGATAAACTGATCTATGGCAATGGCGATTATATCACGTATGATTATGATAGCCAAGGCCGGGTGATTCTGGAAACCTTTGAGGACGGCAGCACGGTTTCTTACCAATATGATAACGCAGGTGCTCTGGCGACTATGACGGATTCCGGAACGGGAGTCACCACGAAGTATTTCTACGACTTCACTGACCGGCCCATGAAATATACGGAAACCGGAACGGACTACAGCCACAGTGTTGCTTATACCTACGACACCATTAACAATCTGACCGGCCAGACGGAGGTCATCAACGGCACGGAGTATACCACTACATACGCCTATGATGGGGACAACCGGCTGACGGAGATGGTCAAGGGAACCGTGGGCGAGCGGTTTATCTATGACGAGTACGGACGGATTTTCATCCGCATCGCTGATATTCCCGGCTCTTCTCTGCTGGCAGACTATACGTACTATCGCAGCAACGGAACGGGCAAAACAGCACTGCTGGCAGCGGGCTATCGGCTGGCATCCAATGGTATTCAAGATTATTACACCTTCGAATATGACGATAATGGCAATATAACCTCTATCACGCTGGGTTCGAATACCACCAGCTATGTCTATGACTCCCAGAACCAGTTGCTTCGGGAGAACAACCAGGCGGCGGGGACAACCACCACCTGGACCTATGATGATGCCGGCAACATCACCTGCCGCAGAGAGTATGCGTACACCACGGGATCTCTTGACGGCGTCACACCCTTGGATACGGTTACCTATACCTATGGCGACAGCGAATGGGGGGACCTGCTTATCGGTTATGACGGCAGGACCATCACCTATGACGGGATTGGCAATCCGCTGACAGACGGCACTTGGGAATATACCTGGGAGCATGGCCGGCAGCTGGCATCCATGACGGACGGAAGCACCACCTGGAGTTATAGTTATAATACCGACGGAATGCGAACCAGTCGGACCAACGGCACTACCACCTACACTTATGTCTACAACGGCACACACTTGAGCCAAATGACTGTGGATGGCAACACCCTGGATTTCGTAATGGATACCAACGGCTCGCCCATTGCGGTGGTCTATAACGGCAGTGTGTATTACTACGCCCGGAACTACCAGGGCGATGTGGTCGCCATAGTAGATGACATGGGCTACGTCAAGGTGCGCTATACCTATGATGCCTGGGGCAACCTTCTGACCACCACCGAAGCCCTTGCAGATACCCTCGGAAAGCATAACCCTTTCCGCTACAGA
>JAZKZB010000124.1:0-3047 GCA_045612425.1 Faecousia sp. | reverse complement strand
GGACAGTGCCTTGGGCTTACGGTTCAGGTACTGGGTGATGTCCAGGATCTCAGCGGCTTCTCTAACCTTGCGGTCGATCTCTGCCTTGGGGGTCTTGCGCAGCTTCAGTGCGAAAGCGATGTTATCATAAACGGTCATGTGGGGGTACAGTGCGTAGTTCTGGAACACCATTGCGATGTCGCGATCCTTAGGTGCCACATCGTTGACGCGGTTTTCACCGATGTACAGGTCACCGGAGGTGATCTCTTCCAGACCGGCCACCATTCTCAGAGTGGTGGACTTACCGCAGCCGGAGGGACCAACCAGGACGATGAATTCCTTGTCAGCGATTTCCAGGTTGAACTCCTGAACAGCCACAACACCCTTATCGGTGACCTGCAGCTTAGCCTTGGGCTTGCGGCCCAAATACTGGGTAATATCCAGGATTTCGGCGGCTTCCTTAACCTTCTTGTCGTTTTCATCCTTGGGAACATGGCGCAGTTTCAAACCGAAAGCCATGTTGTCGTACACGGTCATGTGGGGGTACAGAGCGTAGTTCTGGAAGACCATGGCGATGTCGCGATCCTTGGGGGCCACGTCATTAACCAAACGGTCGCCCACATACAGTTCGCCTTCGGAAATTTCTTCCAAGCCGGCGATCATACGCAAAGTGGTGGACTTACCGCAACCGGAAGGACCAACCAATACGATAAATTCCTTGTCAGCGATTTCCAGGTTGAATTCCTGAACAGCAACAACACCCTTGTCGGTGATTTGCAGGTTCGCCTTTTCTACTTCAGGTTCTTCATCGCGCTTCTTTGCTCTTTGCTTTTTTTTCTGCTCCTTTACGTCGTCACCGCTAAAGGGGTAGATTTTCTTGATGTTTTTCAGGGATAAACTTGCCATATTTCTTTGACTCTAAGTGTTTTGAATCCTCACAAACACTCTTGCAAACTGCGAAGTAAAATCACAGATGCGTTACGACAGGTCTCCACACTGCCGCACCGTGAGTCGGACGGGGGTTTCCTCCTTTATTTTAGCGAATGATGCCTATTTCTGTGGAGTAGGCATAATCCACCTGGATACACAAATTGTAGCATATTTTCAAGGGTTCTTCAACTGTTGTGTTTGCACAGTTTTTAGTGTAAAAATTTGTCAATAATGCACAAATGTATTTACAACAAAGATAATTGTTCTCCACTGCAGTGCAGGGACAGACTGTAGTAAGTTTCCATGGTGTTCAGCAGATAGGAAATGTCGGTCACACCTGCGGTTTCATAGGCGGAATGCATGGCTAATTGGGCCAGTCCAATGTCTGCGGAAGGGACGGAAACATGCGCCAGAGAAATATTGCCTAAGGTGGAGCCACCGGGGATGTCTGCCCGATTGCAATAGGTTTGTACCGGTACATTGGCTTTTTCGCAAACCTTTCGTACAACCGAAGCGCTAAAGCCGTCGGTGGTGTAGCGCTGATTGGCGTTGAATTTCAGTACAATCCCCCCGTTCAGCAACGGAGCATTGGTCTTATCGGATAATTCCGGATGGTTGGGGTGCAGTCCGTGGGCGTTATCTGCAGATAGCAGGAAAGACTGGGCGAGCATACAGGGGAGGGAGAGATTCAGGGCATTGCAAATCCGTTCCAGTGTCATTGCCAGCAGATCGGAGTCTGCTCCTTGTACAGAGGAAGAGCCGACTTCCTCACTGTCAAACAGACACAACACAGGAATGCTTTGGCTTTCATTTGCATTTAAGAATCCTTGGGTACAGCACCATGCGCATTCTAAATCGTCCAATGCCGGAGAAGAAATAAATTCTTTCTCTAATCCCCAAATAGAAGCCTTTTCCCGGATATATAAATATAAATCATGACCTAAAATTTTCGCGCCTGCGGTTTCTTCCAGCAAGGCTTCCCATTTCTTGGTGGCGTTTTTGCCACCTAAGAGAGGAAGGGTGTCCACGGCAGGATTCCAGGCATATCCGTCATTGGCTTTTCGGTTCATGTGAATGGCCACATTGGGGATTAAAAGCAAATCACGGTCAATATCCAACAGACGGCTTTCTGCGCCGGATTCGGTTTCTACCATGACCCGACCTGCAACAGAAAGGGGACGGTCTAACCAAGGCGCAATCAGCATACCGCCATACTTTTCTGTGGAAAGGCGCGTGTATTCTCCGGTCAGTTCTCCGTTTTCTTTAATTTTGAAAGTGGGGCGGTCTGTGTGGCTGGCGCTCATCATGAAACCAACGACTGGTTGGCTGGGAATACGGAAAGCCACAATGGCGGTGCCACCACGAATGATATAGTATTTTCCGCCCGGCACTAATTGCCACGGTTCCTGGGCAAGAAGATGGGTATATCCGTTTTTCTTCAAAAGTTGCTCCAGTAGGGCAGTGGCGTGATAGACACTGTGGGCGTTGTCTAAAAATTCTTTTAGGGCTAAAATACGAGGTTCCATAGTCAATCTCTCTTTCCAAAATCAGTTTTCGGTCAACTGGCAGAACAAGTCAATTTGGTCGGCAATGGTTTGCAAAGCGCTGCGCCAGAAATTCTTATCCGTCAGGTCGATACCTGGCACGCTTGCGGTTTCCTCTGCTGTGGCAATGGGAGTGGTGTAAAGCAGTTGCTTATACTTCGGAACAAAGGATGCTCCTTCCTTTTCGTACTGGGCATACAGACCCCGGGCAAACAAACCGCCAAAGGCGTAGGGGAAATTATAGAAGGTAGGACCATAGTAGTGGCTCTTGCAAACCCACATATACGGGTGCAGGCAGTTCGGGTCTAAACCGTCGCCATAGGACTGCTTTTGCGCAGTGGTCATATATTCACAGAGCGTATCTGCGTTCATGAACTGTTGTTCCCGGTTGGCAAAGACCATGGTTTCAAAGCGGTAGCGGGAATAAATGTCACAAATGATTTGGGTAGCATCTTGCAGTTGGGATTCAATCAGAGCCAATTTTTCTTCTTTATTTTTTGCCTTGGAAATGGCGGAAGCCATCACGACGCATTCATTGAAGGTGGAGGCGGTTTCGGCTACCGGCATGGAATAATCTTTGTTTAGAGGGCGATG
>JAZKZB010000123.1:0-2306 GCA_045612425.1 Faecousia sp. | reverse complement strand
TTGAAATAGTTGTAGTTGCCGAAGTTATTGTACTGGATAGTCATGTGTCCTCGAGATCATTCGTCCCGCTCTGGATGACAAGTATGCTGCATAGGGGATGATGTAGCGAAACGCGACGCCATCTTTTTCATCGAAGATGGGAAAATGGTGGGGATGTTCAGAAGAATCGCCATATTTGCAAAACAATCGGAAGTGATGATATAAACTAATATAACAGATATGTGTATGAGAAAAATATTTATGCCTTTATGCGTGTTGGCTGCAATGGCCATGACAACTGCTTTGCCTGCATGTTCGGGCGATAAAGCAAAAGGAGAGTGGGAATTGGTATGGGAAGATAAGTTCGAGGGAACGACTTTCGATGAATCGGTATGGACGAAGATACCCAGAGGCCGTCATGACTGGAATGACCAAATGGATACGAATGATGCGTGCTTTGAATTCCGAAACGGAAACCTGGTGTTGAAAGGCATCGCCAATCCGAATGAAAACGATAGCCTGGATTACATAACCGGTGGCCTTTATACCAAAGGGAAGAAGGCGTTTCACCGAGGCCGATTGGAAATCAAGGCGAAGCTGCAGGCGGCTCGCGGTGCATGGCCGGCTATTTGGCTTATGCCGTTCGACGAGAGCGAGGGATGGCCAAAGGGTGGCGAGATAGACATCATGGAGCGCTTGAACAACGATACGGTGGCTTATCAAACCATTCATTCGCATTACACGACGGTGTTGGGTATGAAGGATAACCCTCCTTATTATAAGACTAGTGCCATACACCCGGATGATTATAATGTGTTTGCCGTTGAGCTTCATGCGGACAGCTTGGTATTCTTCATTAACGATAACCGTACGTTCTGCTATCCGAGAATTGAAACTGACAAGGAAGGACAATTCCCCTTCGACAAGCCTTTCTATCTGCTGATTGACCAGCAGCTGGGTGGCGAATGGGTAGGTCCGGTAGCTATGGAGGATTTGCCGGTAGAAATGGAAATTGACTGGGTGCGTTTCTATCAGAAGAAGAAATAAGGTTTAGGGCAATAAAAAAGTAAGGGTGTCACCATTCGTGACACCCTTTATACTTATGAGCATGTTGATTTAATTATCCCAGCCTCCATAGTCCTCCGCCATCCAAAGATGGGAAAATGGTGGGGATGTTCCGAAGAATCGTTATCTTTGCAAAAACAATCAGCAAATGAAGACCATCGAAGTAGTAGCAGCCATCATCCATCAGGACGGAAGAATACTGGCCACCCAGCGCGGGTATGGCGAGTACCAGGGGCTGTGGGAGTTTCCCGGAGGAAAGATGGAACCGGGGGAGACGGAGGAGCAGGCTATCGTGCGCGAGATAGGCGAGGAACTGAATGTGGAAATCGGCGTGGAGCGGAAGGTGTGCACCGTGGAGCATGACTATCCGCAGTTTCACCTACGGATGCATTGTTTCTGGTGCAGCATCGTGAGTGGGGAATTGGAGCTGAGGGAGCATCAGTCGGCCAGGTGGTTGGAACAGACGGAGTGGGAGAGCGTGGAGTGGCTACCGGCGGATGTGGCTGTGGTAGAGGCTTTGCGCAAGGAAAAATAAACGGAAAAGGGGGGAGGTAACGGTTGGTTACACCCCCTCTTTCTGATTTCAGGAAGACCGTCAGTCGGTCGGTCAGTTATGATTTTCGGTACGAAATAATAAAAGGGATGGTGTCGCGATTCGCGACACCATCTTTGTATTTGCAGTGATTAGGATTTGTAGGCTCCGTCTTTCGCATCGAATGTCAAGGATGGTTCCAATACTCGGATGGTGTGCCATACGCCTTGGGGAATCTGGATGCCGTATTGTTCTTCGGCCGGACAGAGAAGGTGGCGGGCTACTTCCTTGAATCTCTTCTCGGGATCGGTTTCTTCGGGTGCCACTTCTTCGTAGATGATTTCTTCCAGTCTGCCGCGGATGCACACTACGGTTTCGGCAGTTTCTTCGTGGCGGTGGATGGGGACTTCCGTTCCTGGCAACAAGGCATTGAGTATGCGTTGTGAGGTGTCTGCTGGCGAGGTGCGCAAGTCGTAGTTCTGGCGCAATCTGGGCGATTCGCTGGCCTTTGAGAGCAATGCTTCAAATAATTCCTGATTGATAATCTGTTCCATCGTCTGTAATTCTTAGGGTTGGTATATGATTTGAATAGAACAAATGTATGAATATTTTTTAGATTATCATCGGGAGTAGGGGTGCTGATGCGCCAAACGGCTACCGATTTATGTTTCGTTAACAAAGAAATAGCCCCAACCTTGAGGGCTGAGGCTATCTGGATATGTTTTAGGGG
>JAZKZB010000122.1:0-9228 GCA_045612425.1 Faecousia sp. | reverse complement strand
CGATAGGCTCGACGTTTGCTTGCCTTATCGATTTCAATTTTCATAGCGTCGTAACTGATTTTTGCCGCTTCCGCAATGCGGTTTCCGTACACTTCCTGCTGAACAGGACTGTTTAAGGAACTAATCAGTTCTGCAGATTCTTGTAAGAATTTTACTCTTTGGTCATCCTCACGCAGATCATACTTCATGCGAATCGCATTTAACTGATATTCCACCCGATTAGATGATTCTGTAAGCAACAACCGGAACTTGTCCGCGCCGAATTTCTTTAAATATTCGTCCGGATCCTTAGCATCCTGAATGTTCAAGACCTTCACCTGCAGACCGGCTTTCTCCAATATGGGTATGGCCCGCTCAGTGGCATTTCTGCCGGCTTTATCGCTATCATATATCAAGATAACCTGCTCACAGTATCGAGTCAGCAAGGCCGCCTGCTCCTCTGTCAGACTCGTTCCGAGAGAAGCAACTGCGTTATCAAAACCATATTGATGCAACGCAACCACATCAATATTGCCCTCAACCAAAATAATGCTGTTTTCCTTGCTCTTCCTGGCAAGATTCAGACCAAACAAGTTTTTCCGTTTGTTAAATATCAGCGTTTCCGGTGAATTCAGATATTTGGCCACATCCGCATCCTTTTTCAGGGTACGTCCACCAAAACCAATAACATTTCCCCTTACGTCGATAATGGGAAACATCAAACGGTCACGAAAACGATCAAGCAGATTTTGATTCTTCTGGCTTTTCGTCACCAAACCGGAATCGACCAACTCCTGATCCGTATAACCTTTGGCGCGCATGGCTTTCACCATGGCATCCCAACTATCCGGGGCATATCCAACCCCGAAGGTTGTCAAGATAGATTTCGACATACCACGCCCAAGGGCATACTCGAAAGCCTGCTGTCCAATGGGCGCATATAATTGGGCATGGAAAAATCTTGCCGCTTCTTTATGCAAGGCCCAAAGGCGTTCCTGATTGCGATATTTACTTTGGTACTGCTCATCTTCCGGGACATCCATACCCACTCTTCCGGCCAATGTGCGGACAGCATCCGGATAACTCATCCCCTCAATTTCCATCTGGAAATGGATGACACCACCGCCTTTATGGCAACCAAAGCAATAGTAAATCCCCTTATCGGGATTCACAGAAAAAGAGGCGGTTTTTTCACCATGGAACGGGCAAAGGCCAAACATATTTGACCCGGATCGTTTTAAATTCACGTAATGCCCTACCACATCCTCAATGGGATTTCGATTTACAAGTTCATCAATAAATGACGGTGGAAATGCCATGGTTCACCCCTCCTTTTCTTAACTCGATTATTATATCATATTATCCCCGGATTTGCCACCCTGAAGGAATAAAAATTTGCGTATATTTGTCAACTGCATAATGATCGGTCATTCCGGCTATATAATCGCACACTGTTCGCTCCATCCCGTCAAAGGATAATTGAGGCTGAAAATCTTCCGGCAAAGACTCCGGATGTTGAATGTAATATTCAAACAAACAGCATAGCATATCTTTTGCTTTGCTTTCCTCGCCCTTTGCGATCGGGTTTCGATAAACATGTTCAAACATAAAATCCCGCAGTTCCAGCAGTGCTTTGTCTACATTCTCTGAAAATCCGATTGTCCCCGCTTCTCTGGAAAAAGAAATCGCATCGCATACCAAGGTGTTGATTCTTTGGCGGTGGGTTTCCCCTAACACACGGGTAATGGAGTTCGGAATATCTGTGTTGCTTAAAATACCGGCGCGAACTGCATCGTCAATATCGTGATTAACATAGGCAATCCGGTCACTATATCGGACAATCTGTCCTTCTAAGGTTTCGGGAATCCGGTCACCGGTATGCCCCAAAATGCCCATTCTGACTTCATAAGTTAAGTTCAGTCCTCTGCCGTTGTTTTCCAGCAGATCCACCACACGCAAACTCTGCTCGTTGTGGCGAAACGGAACTCCTAAGCAAGAAGACAATGCAATTTCACCGGCATGGCCAAAAGGCGTGTGCCCCAAATCATGCCCTAAGGCAGTAGCCTCTGTTAAATCTTCATTGAGCGCCAAAGCACGGGCAATGGTGCGGGCAATCCGAGACACCTCGATAGTATGGGTCATTCGGGTACGATAATGATCCCCCTCCGGTTGCAAGAACACCTGTGTCTTATGCATCAGCCGACGAAATGCCTTGCTGTGAACAATCCGATCCGTATCTCGTTGATAGCAGGTACGAACCTCGTCTTCCCCCACAATTTCCTCTGCCAACCGACCCTTACTTTGGTCCGAAAAAGCAGCCAAAGGATGAAGCCGTTTGCGTTCCAAATGATGAAGTTCTTCCAAGATTGTCATACGATTCCCTCCATTGTAACGGGAAAGGCCCGATATTCCTTTCCGGTTTCCATGCCCTCTATGGTGGCGGCGCTCATGTCTGTCAATTTCTCTAAAAACGATTTGACATTCCCTTCGGGAAGCAAAATTTCCAATTCCACTTCAGAAGCAAATTCCGTATTGCGAATCACACCTTCAAATGCCAAGACTTCCAATTTTACTCTTTCATAAAACGAATAAGGGCATGGCACATACACCACCGACCAAACCCGTTTCATAGATTTTCCGGCCGCATCCACGGCAATCTTTGCGCCTTTTGCATATGAGCGTACCAATCCGCCCGCACCTAACAAAACACCGCCAAAATACCTTGTGACCACGCAGACCACATTATATAGGCCTTCCCGCTGCAACACCTGCAACATCGGCATTCCTGCTGTTCCGCCCGGCTCACCGTCATCGGAAAACCGAACCGCTCCGTCCTTAATAATATAAGCCCAGCAATTATGGGTCGCATCGTAGTGTTGTTTTTTCATCTCCTGAATCCGTGTCAGAGCATCTTCTTCCGTTTCCACAGGCCAGACTCTGCCGATAAATCGGGATTTTTTCTCTATAAATTCAGCCTCGCCATAATCTGTCGGGACCAGATACTCTTCCAAATTCAGCACTCCTTTGTTATAAATTCTTGTAATCTACCATACAAAATCGGGTCTACCACGGTTTCCACCACAATGCCTTCGGCTGTATAATCCACATTTTTCACCTGAGCACTGTTATGCAAGGTTTCTACCATGCCGCCCATGGAGTAAGGCAATGTTACCACTATATGGTGTTTGCTTCTCCCTAAAGCCAATTCAATGGCCCGGAGCAAAGTGTCCATACCCTTTCCGCTTCTCGCAGAAACAGAAACAATCCCTTCTCCAATGGGAATTTCCGTAGGAACCACCAAATCTGCTTTGTTATACACCTGCAATATGGGAATATTGGGTTTTGCTAATTGCAAAATCAGACGGTCAACAACGCCAATGTGCTCACTGCGATTTTCGTCAGATGCATCAATCACGTGTAATAGTAAGTCCGCATATTCCAATTCTTCCAACGTAGCCCGAAAGGCATCTACCAAATGATGGGGTAATTTTGCAATAAATCCAACGGTATCGGTCAAAATAACATCCAAATTGTCAGAAACCGTCAGTTGGCGGGATGTGGTGTCCAAGGTATCAAATAACCGGTTATTGGCCGGAATCCCCGCGCCGGTTAACTGATTCAACAACGTAGATTTTCCGGCATTGGTATAACCGACAATGGCAACCACGGGAACTGAGTTTTTCTGTCTGCGCTGACGTTGCACACATCTGACTTGCCGAACTTGCTCCAGTTCCTCCTGAAGTCTGTGAATCCGTTCCCGAATATGCCGACGATCCGATTCCAGTTTCGTTTCACCGGGGCCTCTTGTGCCGATGCCACCGCCCTGACGGCTCAAACTTTTCCCCATACCCGACAGTCTTGGTAAAAGGTATTGATACTGCGCCAATTCCACCTGCAGACGACCTTCTTTTGTTTTGGCCCGCTGAGCAAAAATATCTAAAATCAAAGCGCTTCGGTCTAACACCGTTACCCCTATGATTTCCTCTAAAGCACGAATATTTCCCGGGGAGAGTTCGTTGTCAAAGACCACCATATCCGCTTGCGTGGCCTCTGCAAGCATTTTCACTTCCAACGCCTTGCCTTCACCAATAAAACTATGGGAATCAGGTGTATGGCGATTCTGCAATATTTTACCGGTGCAAAAGCCGCCTGCGGTTTCCAGAAGCGCTTCCAGTTCCTCTAAGGTTTCATCGGTGGCGGTTTGTTCTTTAGAAAAACAATCGGCATTTAATCCCACAAGAACGGCCCGTTCCTGACGGGTTTCAAAATTCGATTCCATAATGCCTCCAAAATCTTGTCAAAATACAAAAAGTCCGCACTACGCCATCGCAGTGCGGACTTCTCATCATTACTTGATACCGAATCTCTTGTTGAAACGGTCAACACGTCCACCGGTGTCAACCAGCTTCTGCTTGCCGGTATAGAAAGGGTGGCACTTGGAGCAGATTTCAACGCGGATGTCCTTCTTGGTGGAGCCGGTCGTAAAGACGTTGCCACAAGCACAGCGAATCGTCGTCTGTTCGTAATTGGGATGGATACCTTCCTTCATGTTGTTCACCTCTTTCATCTCATGTAAAAGGGCAAATTGCCCCTATCAATTTCAATCGCCCGCATATCATAACACATCTTTTACGGGAATGCAAGTGTTTTTTTACTTATTTTGAAATATTTTATTAGAATGCCCAGTTACCATTGCGGAAAATAGGGACTACCTTGCCGTCTGCGCAAGTAGCATCGATATTCATAGAGTCGCAACCAATCATGAAATCTTCATGAATCATAGAGTCATTGATTCCTAAATCACGGCATTCTTGCAAAGTCTTATTGTGATGATCCCGAATGGTATCGGGGAATCCCATACCTACAGCCAAATGGCAAGCGGCATTTTCATCAAAAAGGGTATTATAGAATAAGATTCCGCTTTCACAAATGGGACTCTTTTGAGGCACCAAGGCACATTCTCCCAAATATGCAGCGCCTTCGTCCATACCGAGCATGGTTTCCAGCAACTGTGCCCCCACTTCCGCGCCGGATTCCACAACCTTGCCATTTTCAAAACGCATAAAGAATTTATCAATCAGTTGACCTTGGTAACTCAAGGGTTTCGTAGAATAGACAACCCCCTCTGCCTTGCCCTTCATGGGCGAAATGAAACATTCCTCCGAAGGAATATTGGGATTGAATACAACGCCCAATTTGCTTTCTTCTGCGCCACCGCAGAAAATAGCCTCCGGAATCATCCCCACAGTCAAATCCGTTCCGTTATCCGCAGTGTAATGTAATGAAGCAATGTGCAGGCTGTTCAAATAATCGCAACGCTTTTTGAGATCGGCATTATGGTCTTTCCATGCCTGAATCGGATCCTCATTTACACGAGAAGTAGACAAAATAGCCTCCCACAGTTTTTCCATCGCAACACTGGTGCGTTCGCCGGGGAATACCTTTTTCGCCCATGCCTTACCGGGAACCGCAGCAATGCACCATTGCTGTTTGCCCTCCAACTGGTCAGCATAGGGTTTCAAGATGGGATAAGACATCTGTCTGGCCTTCGCCATTTTTGCCATATTCATACCCTTCAGACCATCCGGATCTTCAGAAACCAAATGAATCCGTGCAGGTACCACATCCACCATGTGCTGACGGCGTGCTTTCTGCCATTCCGGCACTGTGCCCATTGTGGTCACGGACTGATAGCGCACATGGACCTTCCCCAGAGGTTGATAGTTCCATTCCACAATAACCTTTTTCGCCTTGGCCTTATACGCCTCTTCCACCACCATCTGCACAAATTCAGGTTGGTCAAGATCGGCATAAACCATCACTTCCTGCCCTTTTTGCACGTTGATACCACAACGCACAATGACTTTTGCGTATTCTCTTAAAACACTTTTTTTCATGTTAAATGCTCCTTTTTAATGATTTTCCCCTATTTTATCAAATATCCTTGGATTCGTCAATCATGGTTGCAATCTTTCTCCAAATATTCTATAATAGAAAAAACGTTAGGAGTCCGATATGATTAGTAAAGATAAATTTCACGAACAAGTGAATAACGGTCTGATGTTCTTAGATGGCGCAACCGGTTCCAATCTCCGCAATTCCGGCATGCCAAAAGACGCTTGTACCGAAGAATGGATTTTATCCCATCCGGAGACGCTGGTTTCTTTACAACGGGCATACGCCGAAGCCGGTTGTCAAATTCTCTATGCGCCCACGTTTCAAGCGCAGCCTATCGCCTTGCAACGGGTCTGTCTGGATAAGCAAACGGAAGCAATCAATGCGCAACTGGTTGCGCTTTCCAAATCTGCTGCGCCCAACTGTTTGATTGCCGGCGACATAACGACATTGGCCGCGTTCACCGAAAGTTGGAATCCTGATAATTTTAACCTTTTGGTGGATAATTACCGTCGGCAAATTCGTGGTCTCATTGACGGCGGCGCAGACC
The DNA here is from genome assembly GCA_045612425.1 of Faecousia sp. Lineage (GTDB taxonomy): Bacteria > Bacillota > Clostridia > Oscillospirales > Oscillospiraceae > Faecousia. The sequence goes on along the minus strand of JAZKZB010000122.1, from coordinate 2,804 downwards.
TATTAGTAGCCGAAACTCTTATGTACCCTCAAGAAGCAGAGGCAATTTTCACTGCCGCAGAATTAGAGCAAGCAGGCGCAGTCATTTATAGTTTCACCATGACATCCGACGGTTCTCTATATTCCGGCCCGGATGCCGGCCCTATTTTGCGAGAATTAGAACTAACCGGTGCCGCAGCAGTGGGATTTAACTGTGTTTGTGCAGATATGATGACCCCGTATTTAGTTAGCAAACTACGTAGATTCGTAAAAGGCCCCCTTCTGTGCAAACCCAATGCCGGAAACCCCATCATTGACGAAAAAGGCAATGCAAAATACAATATGACCAACAATGAATTTCTATCTGTATTATCTCAATGCAAACAAAACGGCGCAAATCTTTTAGGCGGTTGTTGTGGAAGCACCCCCGATATGATGAAATTCGTCATTGCAGAATTGATGTAAAAATGTGGCAGTTAAAATGACTGCCACATTTTTGATTTTCCGGTTGAAATATGGCGAAAAATCAGGTATAATAAGCAAGCAAAGGAGGTGTTTGCTTTGGGCGAAGAATTTCAATTCCCTGTACGACGCAGAAAAAAGAAAATTCCCGCTTGGAAACGGTTTTTACGTCATCATGCTACCCATCTCATCTTGCTGACATTAACCTGCTTTTGCCTGGGAATGGTAATATTTACCGCAACCACCATCTCTGCTATGATTCAGGGTAAAATTAACCAGCAACAAATGCAAAATCCGCCTTCTGATAACGGTCCATCGGAAGAAGAATTGGCGAAATTAAATGCCTTAATCTCAAAAGCAGACTCCCTGGCCGCCGGTTATAATTATCAAGGCGCCATTGCTCTTTTACAAACCTATCCGGATTACGAAACCCAGTCGTCAATCACCGATAAAATCGATGCCTATTCCATGGCCGACAAAAATTTGGTGTCTTACCCGGATTTAGATAACATTACACATATTTTCTTCCACTCCTTGATTGTGGATACAGACCGGGCCTTTGATGGAGACATTGATGAAGCCGGCTACAATCGATACATGGTCACGGTGGAAGAGTTTAAAAAAATCCTGCAAAGCATGTATGACCGCGGTTTTGTGTTAGTCTCCCCCTACGACATAGCCTATGAAGTCACCACCGAAACCGGTGCCCATTTTGAATATGGCGACATTCGCCTGCCCGCCGGGAAAACACCTTTTTTAATGAGCCAGGATGACGTCAACTATTACAGTTACATGATCGGCACAGGTAACGGCAAAGACGAAACCCCCATTTTTGCAGATACTAACGGCGACGGCTTTGCGCATAAGATTGTGATTGGCGCTGACGGTTTCCCCACTTGCGAGTATATGGATGCCAACGGAAACATTCTTACAGGTGATTACGATTTAGTGCCAGTATTGGAACGTTTTATCCAAGAACATCCTGACTTCTCCTATCATGGCGCCAGAGCCATTTTAGGCGTAACCGGTTATGAGGGTGTTTTTGGCTATCGCACAAAGCCATCCTATGAAACCGCCCTGGGTACGGAGGCCTACCAAAAAGAAGTTTCCGATGCAAAGGCAGTTGCGCAATGTCTGAAAGAACATGGCTGGATTTTGGCAAGTCACTCATACGGCCACCCCGCCTATGGCAACATTGACGCCAGTCGTGTAGAAGCCGACTCCGATAAGTGGGAAGAAACTTGCCAATCCATTATCGGCGAAACAGATATTTTGCTTTTCCCCAACGGTTCTGACATTAACTCTTACCATAAATACACCACAGAAAACGAAAAATTCAATTCGCTATACAAAGACGGTTACCGTTATTTCTTTAATGTAGATTCCAAGATCTCCTGGTGTCAGGTCGGTGACACTTATTTCCGGGCCTCCCGTCGGAATGTGGATGGCTACCGAATGTTCCACAATCCCGATAAACTAAGCGATTTATTTGAAGTAAGTGAAGTATTTGACCCGAGAAGACCTACCCCTGTGCCAACAGTCGGTGGCTATATGTAATCAAACCCCCTCCAAAGAACCTTAAGGTTTCTCGGAGGGGGTATCTTTTATATTTCTTGTCTGCCTTCCAGTGCACGGGTCAAAGTTACTTCGTCTGCATATTCCAGTTGACTTCCCACGGGGACTCCGTAAGCAAGACGGGTCACTTTCACTTCCATAGGACGAAGCAATCGGGAAATATACATGGCAGTGGCTTCTCCTTCTGCATCCGGATTCGTTGCCATAATCACTTCGCGGACATCTCCACTTCCTACACGCAAAATCAATTCCTTGATTTTAATATCGTTCTGAGTGATATGATTCAATGGAGAAATCACACCGTGCAACACATGGTATACGCCCCGGTATTCACGACTGCGTTCCATGGCAATCACATCCCGAGGTTCTGCTACCACGCAAATCAAACCTTGATCCCGCATGGTATCTTCACAAATCGGACAAATATCCCTATCCGTTAAGTTTTGACAAACTGGGCAGGTATGAACACTTTCTTTTGCTTTTATAATCGCCTCTGCAAAATGTTGCGCTTCATCCTCTGGCAAACTCAGAACATGAAACGCCAACCGTTGGGCGGTTTTCCCGCCAATGCCGGGTAGTTTTGCAAATTGCTCGGCCAAATCTTGCAAAGCTGCAGGAAAATACTGCATATTGCCTCCTTAGAACAAGCCGCCTAAATTCAGACCGCCGGTAAGTTTGGACATATTGTTGGCCGCATCTGCATCCGCGGTGCGAAAGGCTTCGTTCACCGCAGCAATTACCATATCCTGAAGCATTTCCACATCATCGGGATCCACGGCCTCAGGGTTG
>JAZKZB010000121.1:0-1704 GCA_045612425.1 Faecousia sp. | reverse complement strand
CGATGGCCCAGTCAGCCTGCAGGAACAAGCCGGGTCCAATGGTGTTGGCGCGGCAAGGCACCAAAGTGGTACGGCTCTTGAAACTGGTCAGTGCGTTTTGTTCAATGGTCAGAGGGTGCAACTTCGCACCGATGCGGTAGCACTGCTGTTTCCATTGCTCATCACTTTCAAATTCTGCGCCGAACTGGGGTTCCCAGAAAGCAATATGGCACATTCTGCCGATACCATAAACCAACACCAACTTAGCGCCTTCTGCCTTCAAAGCGGCAATCTTTTCGGGATATGTAGGAAGATTTTCCTTGGTGGCGAAATTCCGTTGGGCTTCGGGCACCGTGCGGTTAATCTTGTTAAAGAATGCTTCTTTCATGGAGTATTCGAAAGATGCCTTGTCCGTATTGGCAAGGGTGTTGCCCTCTGCATCTGCCCATTCGTCCATGTTGAAAGTATACACGTGGGAGCAATCCACATCCCATTCATTCAGGAAAAAGGATGCCCACTTATACATTCCCATAGGGCCTACGGGCAAAATCATAGCCAGTTTTTCCTTACGCTGGGCGGGTAGTTTGGTTTGCATTGCGATTTCGTGACCCATCAGAGTATCCAAATCGCTCAAAGCGCCACATTCAACGGGTTGAAAATTAGGATTCCAAAAGTCTTCCCGGGCCACGCCCTTTTCACAGCATTCGTCAATGCGGGCCATGTCCCAATCCTTAGGATAGAATCCATCCAGCATGGAACCGGCAACTGTAGTCATAAAGTTCATAATGATTTCCTCCTATTTTTACGGTAAATACCGTTTTGTGCTTACTTTCAGGGATGCCAGGCATTGTGTAAAACCTTCTGCGTGTTTTACTCCGCATTGAATTCCACGGAATCGGGAAACCGCGCGGGTTTCTTCACCCACATCCTTATTTGTATGATCAGCAAGCCACTTATATTGGCTTTCGTGGCATTCCAGCATTTTAATTTTCGTTTCAATATAGTCGGTAATGTCCACATATTCCGTAGGCTGGAAGTTAAATCCGCCGCTGGGGGCAAAGTAAAAAATGGGTACCAACGCTGCAGGCTCACAACCCTCCGCGCTGTAAACATGGGGATAATCTGTATAATGGGGCAGTGTAGCGGTAAAACTGGCATCAAAAGTCAGTTTGGAAACTGCCTCATGGTCGGGCATGTAGTCCTGAGGATAATGGGTAATAATAAAGTCCGGGCGGACATAGCGGATAATATCCACCAATTTATCCCGGGCTTCCCGGTTATCCGCATAAATTTCCAAATCGTCAAATCCGCCATAGATTATATTAAATCCAACCATGGCGCCGGAATTCTGCGCCTCCTGCAAGCGAATCTTCTTCAGTTCTTCAGGCATGATAACGACATGGCCCAAACTGCCGGACGACATGTGGCAGACGAACACCTCGTCCCCTCGTTCCTTGCATTTGAGCAATGTGCCGGCGCATTCAATTTCCATATCATCGGGGTGCGCGCAAACTGCTAAAACTCTCATTTTCGTTCCTCTCATTTCAGTAAAAATATAAAACTGCACAGGTTTTCTCTTTGCTTTACAACACGCGATTATATTATATACCACCCGCAAATGAATTTCAAGATATTTCCACCGTCTTTTTAAGGGATATTTAAGAGCAATTCCATATCATCGCCGAAAGGGACTCGTTTGCATTTTCTTTCGCAAAAGGCGAAAGG
>JAZKZB010000120.1:0-12714 GCA_045612425.1 Faecousia sp. | reverse complement strand
CTACCGGAGATTTCCCTCTGCAACCTAAGCGCCACACCATGGAATTTTTGCGCACCATTACCCATCTGCGCCCCCGCACCAACACCTTTCAGGCGGTATTTCGCGTCCGTTCCTTGGCTGCCATGGCCATTCACCAATTCTTTCAGGACCGGGATTTCGTATACGTTCATACTCCGCTGATTACCGGTTCTGACTGCGAAGGCGCCGGCGAAATGTTCCAAGTCACCACTTTGGACTTAAACAATATTCCCAAAACAGAAGACGGTCAGGTAGATTTTTCTCAAGACTTTTACGGAAAACCCACCAACCTGACAGTTTCCGGCCAATTAAACGGAGAAACCTTCGCTATGGCCTTTAAGAATATTTACACCTTTGGCCCCACCTTTCGGGCGGAAAACTCCAATACCACCCGCCACGCTGCCGAGTTCTGGATGATTGAACCGGAAATCGCCTTTGCAGATTTGGCTGATGATATGCGCCTGGCGGAAGATATGATTAAATACATCATTTCCTATGTGTTAGAACACGCCCCGGAAGAAATGGAGTTCTTCAATTCCTTTGTGGATAAAGGTCTGCTGGAACGGCTTAACCATGTTATGAATTCCGATTTCGGTCATATCACGTATACCGATGCGGTTAAAATCCTGGAAGAGCATAATGCAGAGTTCGAGTACCCCGTCCATTGGGGCAGCGACCTGCAAACGGAACACGAACGTTATTTAACAGAAGTCATTTTTAAACGTCCCGTCTTCGTTACTGACTACCCCAAGGAAATCAAAGCATTTTATATGAAACTCAACCCAGACGGAAAAACCGTTGCGGCCATGGACTGCTTGGTTCCCGGAATTGGCGAAATTATTGGCGGTAGCCAGCGTGAAGACAATTATGAGATCCTGAAAAACCGGATCGAAGAATTGGGTATGAATCCGGAAGACTACGGTTTTTATATGGATTTGCGGAAATACGGCTCTGCCCGCCACGCCGGCTTTGGCTTAGGATTTGAGCGTTGTGTTATGTATTTAACCGGCATGAGCAATATTCGCGACGTACTTCCCTTCCCCAGAACTGTGGGCAACTGCGAATTATAACATCTCACCCCGACTGATTCAGTCGGGGTTTTCTTTGGTTATTTCCGTCAGTTTTTACTAATATTTTCACCCATAATCCCAAAATTGAAACATATCCTAACCATGGGAGGGGACGAAAATGCGAAAAGTTAGATTCACCGCAATTGTCTTGCTTTGCACCGCATTATGCGGTTGCCAACCATTATCCAATGATCCGAAACCCACTTTCTCTGTGGTAACGAAAGTATCCGTTTCTTATGATAACGGGCCCTTCCACGCCCAACGGGAATACACCGACACAGAGAAAACCCGCCTGATTTTAAACTATATCCGTCAATTAGACCCCTACGGTACACCGGAGGAAAATCCTCAAAATATATCCGGCAGTGAGTACCGAATTGATGTCTATCATTCCGACGGCACCTGCAGTGTTTATCGGCAAAAATGTGACCGCTATTTCCAAAATCCGGACGGTATCTGGTATTCCATAAAACCCGAACGGGCACAGGGATTGGGACTACTGTTAGGAAATATCCACAGCGACAATTTAACACCGTAAAAAAACCACAACGATTGGTTGTGGTTTTTCTACGTCTTTGGAAAGTTTGAAATGTCCAAATCCTCATAAGGATACTTTCTTTGCCATTGCCCGTTTTCTTTCACAAGAGTACTTCTATGGCTGGAGAGCAACCGTACAATATCATACACATCAATCCAAATTTCCGAATTGCACTCTTTTTGACTTTCATCAAACACCAATTCCATGCCAAAATGAAGGTGAACCGTCTCAATATTATTGACATTTTCCTTATCTGCATATCCGGTTCTGCCCATAAAGCCAATCAAATCTCCTGCTTGTACCAAATCCCCCTCCTGCAAGCCTTCTGCAAAAGGATGGTCCTTTTGTAAATGGGCATAGTAATAATACCGTTTATTATCGAAGGATCGAATGCCGATACGCCATCCTCCATAACGGTTCCACCCCATCACTTCGATAACGCCCCCTTCCACCGCAACAATCGGTGTCCCTAAAGACCCCATGAGATCGTTACCCATGTGTTTTCTTTGAAAGCCGAAAGACCGACTGACTCCGAAGTCATCGCAATGGCTATACCCATAGCCAGCGGCTATGGGAGAAAAAGCCTTTAACCCATACTGGGTTTTTTTCTCGCCATCTACTTCAATGGAAAAACTGCCTACCAAACCGCCCAATGCCGCCTGATAGGCTTCATAATAGTAAGCATAATATTTACCTCCCAATTCCTCCGGACTTTTCGTCCCCTGCAAATCCTTAGTGGCTTTTTTCACAGAAGACAACGTACATTTCCCTCCGGTCCTGCAAGCAGCCACTGCCAAAATCTCAATCCAATCCAAGTGTTTTTCCTGTTCATACGTGGTAATATCCTGATTCAACGCATATTGCAACGACTCATACGGCACTTGAAAATCCACCCACTTAATGGGTTGCGCTCCTACCGGCAAAACCACCAAACATAAAGATAATACACAAAGAAATATCCGTCGATACATTTCCTCACCTCCCGGTTAGGATTTGACTCGACGGACAATCTATACAATTCCTATTTCAAATCTCGAATAATTTCTTTGGCAATTCGGGTAATATCTTCCATCGTGTTCATAGAAGATATTTGATTTTTATAAAATCCACTGTGAGCAACACCACGTAAATACCAAGCAAAATGCTTTCTGGCTTCCAGACAGGCAATATGCTCCCCATGCTCTTCCACAGCCAGTTCAAACTGGCGCAGAGCCACTTCGACACGTTGCGCCAAAGCGGGGCGCTGATAGCCTTCCTTGCCCTGCAGCGCCCACTGAATTTCCTCAAAAATCCAAGGGTCGCCAAACGATGCCCGACCTACCATAATTCCATCCGCGCCGGTACGTTTCAGGCACTTCACCGCCGTTTCTCCGCCAACAATATCCCCATTTGCCAACACCGGAATCTGCACATTCTTTTTTACTTTCGCAATCATATCCCAATCTGCAACCCCGGAATAAAGCATGGCCCTGGTTCTGCCGTGTACCGTAATCATAGTGGCGCCGTTATCTTCCATTCGCTTGGCAAAATCCAACACATGGATGCTTCCCTTGTCCCAGCCCAAACGGCATTTGACCGTCACCGGCACATTTACCGCTTTTGCCACGGCATTGACAATTTCCCCGGCCAGTTCCGGTGTGCGCATCAAACCGCAACCGTCCCCGGAATTGGCAATCTTCGGCATGGGACAACCCATATTAATATCCAGAAAATCGCACCCGGAAATTTCCAGCGCCAAAACGGCCGCTTCCGCCATAATCTGGGGATGATTGCCAAAAATTTGGGCTCCGCATATACTTCCCTCATTTTTCCGTAGCAGCGAAGCGCGTTTTTTATCCTGATACACTAAGGCGCGAGACGACACCATTTCCGTCACCGTAATTCCTGCGCCCAACTGAGCGCAGACAGTACGGAATGCCCAGTCCGTCACGCCAGCCATCGGCCCAAGCGCAACCGGATTATTCACTTGAAGATTTCCGATTTGCAGTGTCATCGCCCCCTTTTCGGGAGATTATACCACAATCCGGCAATTTCCGCAAGTCACAACAAACTACAAATTCCCCACAGAAGTCCCATGGCGCCTGCGCCTGCTCCCACCCACAGGGGCGCACGCCACTTGTGCCAGTTTTTGCTTTGCCGACTGCCCCGTACTGCCCGTTTTGCCTCTTTCAGCAGTTGCGCATCCGTAACTTCCTTTGCATCTTCTCTGACAATAAAAATGGCCTGCTCAAAAATTTTAGGGTCTGTACCTTTGACCACAATCACTTGTCTGGAAATTCCTTTTACCATGAAACCGCCTCCTTATAAGGGAAGTATTCCCCCATAAGGAAATTTCATACAATTTTATTCAGCATCCTTCGGACGCTTATATCGCCCTTGCGGTTCCCATTCCGGCAGAGGAAACCGTTGCATAGCGCCAAAAATTCGCTCCTTCAAATCCGGATACTGCTGACTCAATTCGTAAACCAATTTCTTTACTTCTTCCCGCTTGGTCTGCTTGTCTACGGGGCAACGATTCTCCAAAACCGGCAAATGTTCCCGCTGAGCAAAATGATCCACAGTTTTTTCGTGGGCATAGAGCAAGGGACGGATTTGAATCACACCGGTTCGGTCTAAATCCGTCACCGGCTGAAAACAACTGATACGCCCTTCAAAAAGCAAGGACATCAGGAAAGTTTCCACTGCATCATCAAAATGATGGCCCAGCGCAACTTTATGGATACCACGATCCAAAATTGCCTGGTTCAGCGCTCCCCTGCGCATTTTTGCGCACATGGAGCAAGGGTTCTTCTCTTTCCGGTGGTCGAAAATAATAGGGCCGATTTGCGTCTCCACCCGGGTATACAGCACATCCAGTTCTCTGCAGAATTGCTCGATGGCGCTATAATCCATTCCCAGACCCATATCCACGGTAATGGCCTCTAATTCGAAGGACATATACTGGCGCAAACCCGCCAAGACCCGCAACAACACCAGAGAGTCCTTTCCACCGGACACGCCAACGGCGATTTTATCCCCCGGAGCAATCATTCCATAGTCCTCAATACAACGGCGGACCAAGCCCATTAACTTTTGCATAAAAAACATCCTCCAAATATTCAAAATAGCAAGTGAGCATACGAGAGTATTTGCGAGCATTTTGGAGTTTTTGAGAGTTTGTCACAGTTTTTAGAAAAAACTTTGAAAACTTGCTTGACTTTCCATTTTGAATGTGATATAAAATGATAGCGATTTGAGGACATTGTACTGTATGTACGCTTGTTTGTCAAAATATTTTACCTAAATGGAGGAAATACCATGTCCACTACTCTTTTGAAAAAAGAGACCTTGCAACGTAAGTGGTACGTGATCGATGCCGCCGGTAAGCCCCTGGGCCGTACCGCCGTCACCGTTGCCAATCTGCTTCGCGGTAAGCACAAGGTCGACTTTACCCCCAACGTTGACTGTGGCGACTTCGTCATTGTCATCAACACCGACAAGGCCATTCTGACCGGCAAAAAGGCTGAGCAGAAGATCTACTACCGTGTTACCGGTTGGATCGGCGGTCTGAAGGAAACCAAAGCCCGTATGATGATGGAAAACCGTTCCGACTATGCAATGGATCTGGCTGTTAAGGGCATGCTGCCCAAGAACACTGTCGGTCGTAACGCCCTGACCCGTCTGCACCTGTACAAGGGCTCCGAGCATCCCCATGCTGCACAGCAGCCTGCCGCTTGGACTCTGGACTAATTGGAGGTAACTGACTATGTACGAAAGTAAGAAAAAGTATTTTTACGGTACCGGCCGTCGTAAGTCCAGCGTTGCCCGTGTTCGTGTGTACGAAAACGGCACCGGTTCTATCATTGTCAACGGTCGTGACATTAACGACTACTTTGGTCTGGATACTCTGAAGTTGATTGTCAATCAGCCTCTGATCGCTACCGATATGGTTGGCAAGATTGACGTTGTCGTCACTGTTGCTGGTGGCGGTGTTTCCGGCCAGGCCGGCGCTATCCGTCACGGTATTGCCCGCGCTCTGTTGAACGTGAATCCCGAATACCGCGCCACCTTGAAGGCTTCCGGTTTCCTGACTCGCGATCCCAGAATGAAGGAAAGAAAGAAGTACGGCTTGAAGGCTGCTCGCCGTGCTCCCCAGTTCTCCAAGAGATAATCTGCTTCTCATCAAGAACTTCAAAAACCCAGAAACCGCAAGGGTTTCTGGGTTTTCTTTATACAAACAGCGAGGTGCATTCTGCACCTCGCTGTTAATTTAATTTACAAATCTTCCCTTGCTATTTTTCTTAGCCTTGGCAGAAATCACAATCCTTGTCACAATAAAGGTCACCAGAAAACCTGCCACCGCACCGGCTGACAACCAGCCCCACCAGGGAACCCATTGCAAGACAGTCAATCTAACCACTGTTTCTGTCTTCTGGGCATTGCAAATTACACAAGTACGAACCATCTCACCGCTTTTCAGCAAGGTGGGTTCCTTCGTAACTGTACCCTCGTCCCAGATATGCTCTCCCTGATCGATTCTTCCTTGGCAGTCCTGACATTCCTTCCAATGGTTGAAACTGTTGGAATGCCACGTGTCCGTCGGGTTATGGAGCACTCTGCGTTCATATTTGCAGGTATCGCAAACGGTATCGCAGTCATCACTGAAAATGTGGGGTTCTGCCTCGGTATTTTCCCCACAACCGGTACATGTCTGCCAATGGGTCTCTTTATCCTGCCCATAGATATCATCATATTTGTGAACGTGACCTAACGCGGAAACAAGCACAAATTCACACTCGGTACAAACTTGATCTGTGTACTCTGTGGCTTCCTCTCCGGGAATGTGCTCAGCAAAGTCTTTCCTTTCCTCGCAGTGAATGCACTTGTGCCAGTGGCCGGTTTCATCTGCAGTCCATTCCTCACCAAATTGATGCTCGGTTGTCCGGGTTGCGCCACAGACGTTACAAGCCGTATCGCAGGGGTTATCATATACATGGGCAGCCGTTTCTTCTTGCCCGCAGGTGCTACATTTATGGTAGTGGGTAGTTGCGCTCCAATTTGCCCAGTTGCTATAGGTATGATTACACGCCACCTGAATGGTGGTAGAAGCATAAATTGGCGCATTGTTATCAATGGTCAGCGCCACCGTCACTTTCTTGGCACCAAAGGCCGCATCCCCATTCACGGCAAACGTCAACTGCAGAATATTGCCATAAAGGTTGGCTGCATTATTCAGCAGGAACACGCCGGTCTTGCCCCCCGGATTCACGTTGGAAGTGGCAAGGTCATTCATTTTCCAAGCGCCCTGCTTCAGCGTCAATCCGGCATCATGGGTAATGGTAACACCACCCCGTTTTGCCCCGGAAATGCCGGAAACAAACAGTGTGACCGTCACAGTGTCCCCCCGGTAGGCAGTTTGCTTAGACAAAATCAAGTCCGCAGCAGCCGCATGCACGGGCACAGCGAAGGAGACAATCAATATCAAAATCAATAGAACAGAGCAAAACTTTTTCATGGATCCACCTAATTTACAGAATACTCAAAGGATATTGGTCGGGATAGACCAAATGATACAGTAGATAAATCACATCGTCATCATTCACAGAGCCGTTATGATCAAAATCCGGTGCGCAGTAAATTCTATATTGTTCCGGATAGACAATGTGATAAAGCAGGTAAATGACATCCTCATCATTTACAACACCGTTGCGGTCAATATCGCCAAAGGCATACTTCATCCGATACTGGGCAGTATACACGGCATCGCCGGTGCAAGCCGTTACCTGCTTGTCCCAACCGGTAAATTCCCATTCCCCATACTTATCCTGAGGTCTGGTGGGATTCCCGGGAATTACCACATTGGCGCCGGAAACGTAGGTATTGCTGGAGATAATCACATTGTCCCAATTGCGGAAGGTAACCGTATACTTCACTTCCGGGGGCGTCGAAGGCGGTGTGACCACAGAGCCGTCAGCCACTGCATAACTGTCACCGTTTTCTTTCAGGCAGATCCAGTAGCCATTGTCCATCTGTCCCCAAAGGTATACCCCATCGGAACTGGTCTGGGTGGTCACAATCTTTATCCGCTCATTTTTATATTTCGCAGACCCTGTCAAATTGGAATTGCTGACCATGGGCGAAGTGCGGACATTCAATGCGGTTGCCGTCACCGTATACCACGTACCGGGGGTTGTATCCGGTTCTTCGGGCTGAGGAGGATTGGTAGGTTGATAATTCGTTTTCGACAGTTTAATCCAACCATCTCCACAGAAACCAAACCACACCAATTCCTTATAATTGTTATAACCTTGCGCAATCTTCGTGATATGCAATTGGTCACCGTAATTTGCGCGACGAACTTCCTTATATTGCATACCGGGGTGTTCATAAATGGACAACTGTTCCCAATCGCCACCCCAAGTCGTCACTTTTGCAGTGACATCCACCGGATATTCCGTAGGCGCATCAAAATTTAAAGAAACAACATTCCCGGCAGAATCTTTCCAATGGGCATACAACGTGGTACCACGAGGAATATCCGCATTCAATTCCGTGACTTGTGTACCACCAATACGCTCAGTAAACCACCCGGCAAATTCATATTCCGTCCATGTATTGTCCGGATTTTGGTGCGCCGGTTTGGAAAGAAACTGGGTGAAAATCTGTGTGGGTTGGCTGACATCAAAGGCATGGAACATGTAGGTTACCTTGCCTCCATTTCCATCAAGGCAAACATAACGGGTATTTTCCGGCCATTTGCCGTACTTATATCCACCGGACCAATATTCCCCTTGGAAGTAAACCTGCAATTCCAACATTCTACGATACACATGTCCCAGAGAGGGCACTTGGTCACGGTAAGTTTTCCAGTTGCAAATGGCATACGCCACCTTGGCTTGGTCCTGCGCAATCAAAGCGTTGTGCAAGGCATAAGGGTCATCTCCTACATAAACACCACGGTCGCCGTAACCTTTGGTCCAGCCCGCGCCACAGTTATATGTAAAGGAAACCAGCGCATCAAACTGCTGCTGCGTAAACGTTAAACCATAGCGATTTGCAAACGCATTCACCTCGGTTTCGAACTGAACCAGGAATCTACGCATTAAATAAGTAGCATGCTCCACAGTAATGGGACTGCTTGCAGTATAGGTGCCGCAGGGAGTATAGGGATAATTGGGATCCAGCCCCGCAGCCCTTCTGGCATCGCAGGCATCGCACCGGGTGCCATACCCGACAGAACGCTGTGTACCATCCAGTGTACAGGCAGAGACAAAGCCTTCAAAACTCTTTAATAAGTCCACCAAAGCATCGGAGGATGTTAAGTTTGATTCCGCCTTTGCCGTCAGTTGCATATTGGGGAAAATCCCCACGAGCAACACCGCGACAAGCAAAGCACAAATCAATTTTTTCTTCATGCAAAGATGCTCCTTCCGAAAATCACATATCTGGAGTTATTATAGCAGAAAAGGTCGGATAATGCAAGAGGGCATTCCAGAGAAATTACATTCTGTTACCTTTTTTCGTTTCACAAATTATCCCTTTCTTTGCAATCCTAACCTGCTATCCCATATCTTGTCACTTTCTCCTGATAAAACCTTTGCTTTCCTCCCCTATTTATGATAAACTAAGAAAAAACAAGAGGGGGTGTCCTATGAAAACGGCCATGATAGCCATGAGTGGCGGTGTGGATAGCAGTGTGGCCGCTTACTTATCCATGGAATCCGGATTCTCGTGCGTTGGCGGTACTTTGGTGCTGTTTGAACAACCGGATAACACCTGCGGTTCTTCCCAAAGTATTTTGGACTCTCAGAAAATTGCGCAACGGCTTGGTTTTCCGCACCACGTATTTCCTATGACAGATACTTTTGAAGAAAAGGTAATGGACAAATTCGTCCGATGCTATGAATGCGGTCTCACCCCAAACCCCTGCATTGACTGCAACCGATTCTTAAAGTTTGATGCTCTGTTGGAAAAAGCCATTTCTATGGGTTGTGATTATCTGGTGACGGGACATTACGCGCAAATTGTACAAAATCCTGAAACCGGCCGTTACCAATTAAAAAAAGCGGCTGACACCCAAAAAGATCAGACATATTTCCTTTATACCCTCACTCAGCATCAACTTTCCCATATACTCTTCCCTTTAGGCGCGTTAACAAAAAGCGCCGTCCGGGAAATTGCCTTGCAACAAAACTTTATCAATGCAAAAAAGCAGGACTCTCAGGATATTTGCTTTGTCCCTGACGGAGATTACCTATCTTTTTTAAAGGGCTATACCGGAAAAAATTATCCTTCCGGCAATTTTTTGGACAGTCAAGGGAACATTGTCGGCACACACAAGGGAGCCGTGGGATATACCTTAGGCCAACGAAAAGGATTAGGCGTAGCCATGGGTGCGCCGGTCTATGTATGCCAAAAAGATATGGCAGCAAATACGGTAACCTTAGCCCCCAATGAAGCCCTCTTTCACAAGGCATTACGGGCAAACGACTGGAACTTTATGGCATTCGAAGCGCCGGATCACCCAATTCGAGTAACGGCCAAGGTTCGCTCACGCATGGAGGCGCAACCTGCCACATTATATCCGGAGGAAAACGGATTCGCAAGGGTCAAATTCGATGAACCGCAACGGGCTATCACCCCCGGTCAGGCAGTGGTTTTGTACGATGAGGATTTTGTAGTCGGTGGCGGCACCATTACGGAAGTACTGTAATATGGAAAAACAAAAGTGGCGTGAGAAATTTCTCACGCCACTTTTTAAATGGTTACATCCGGAAAATACTCTTTCACAAATTCCACATTCTGAACCCGAAAACACTTTCCGTTCAAACCTTCCAATGCTCCGGCATCGGTGGTGAAGGCAAAAGTCAACTGATAAGAATACAATGCCTGATAACTCCGGTCAAATCGCTTATCCAATTTCCCATACTTCCCATCCCCCAGCAAAGGGTGACCGGCATGGGCAAATTGCGCGCGGATTTGATGGGTACGACCGGTAACGAGTTCGCATTCCACCAAAGAAAGACCCTGACGACTGGCCAATATCCGATAATTCGTTTGACAGGATTTTGCCCCCGTCTGAGGTGTGTCTGTCACAAAAACACGGTTTTTCTTGGCATCTTTAAACAGATACCCTTTCAAACTCCCCTCTTTTTGTTTCGGTGTCCCCTCCACGATGGCCAAATACCGTTTGTCCAATTCCCGGTCTTTTATCTTTTGATTCATAACCCGAAGCGCCTCTGCAGTCTTTGCCGCAATGACAATACCACCGGTATTGCGGTCAATGCGATTGCACAGAGCAGGTGTGAACGCATTTTCTTCCCGGGGGCGCCATTCTCGCTTTTGATAAAGATACGACTGAATATGGTCAATCAAGGTACGTCCATATTCTGCGCCGTCATGGGGGTGAACCGCCAAGCCCGGGCGCTTGTCCACCAGCAGAATCTGATCGTCTTCATAAACAATCTTCAACTTTGGCGTTGCCACGGTTAAATAGGCATTTTCTTCCCGGGGCTTGTCAAAAAACTCATCGTTAATATAAAGTTGCAATATATCCCCATCTTGCAACCGTGTATCCCGTTCTATCCGCTTTCCGTTGCACTTAATCCGTTTCAGTCGAATATATTTTTGGGCAAGGGATGCCGGAAGCAATGGAACTGCCTTTGCTAAAAAGCGGTCCAACCGCTGACCCGCATCATTTGGGCCAATTGTAAATTCTTTCATTCGCTCTGACCCATGCTCTCATCAAAATGTCGGTTAATAATCTCTGTAAATTCCGCTGCGGCATTGTAGCCCATTTTCCGTTGACGGTTATTCATAGCGGCGGTTTCTAAAATAACCGCAAGATTTCTGCCGGGGGTGATGGGAATGGTATTCATAGGTACTTTCACACCCAGAATTTCCATATACTGATCTTCCAAACCCAAACGGTCATAGACTTCCTGAGTATTCCACGGTACAATATTTACTACCAAATTGATTTCATTCTCTGCCTTAACAGCGCCCATGCCGAACAATTTGGCCACATTGATAATGCCAATCCCACGCAACTCAATATAGTTACGAATTAAATCCGGGACTGTGCCAACCAGAGAACCTTCCGAAACTTTGCGAATTTCCACTGCATCGTCAGCAATCAAACGGTGACCACGCTTCAGCAATTCCACCGCCGCCTCGCTTTTGCCGATACCGCTATCACCAATCAAAAGCAAGCCTTCACCGTACACTTCTACCAATACACCGTGACGCGTTATCCGGGGCGCCAATGCTGCCCGCAGATAGGCAATAATGGAGGAAACCACTGTGCTGGTGGCCTCCTTGGAGCGAAGCACGGTTACATTATGCTTTTTCGCCATTTCCAGACATTGCGGATCCGGTTCCATATTCCGAGCAATGAGAACAGCCGGAACCTTGTAGGAAAGAAAACGGTCGAATACTGTTTTCCGTTCCGCCTCCGATAATTTTGCGATATAACTCATCTCCACATTTCCCAGAACTTGCAGACGCACAGGTTCAAAGTGGTCAAAATAGCCCGCCAGTTGCAGTCCGGGTCTCGCTACATCTTCTACCGTCAACTGAATAGACTCATAATCTGTAGCCCGATAAGCCACATCCAACTGAAATTCCTCAACCAATCTGGTCAGGGGCACATGATATGTATTCGCCATTCACCAGCACTCCCTTCTGTATTTGACCCTATTATACCTTCCGTAGAAAAGAATATCAATATCATTTTAAAAAAAGAAAAAAATCTTAAAAAAACACTTGCATTTTTCGTCAATCTTTGGTATCATATGTAGGCGTGCGAATGTCACGCCATATTTTGATGAGATTTTCGGATAGGAGGTGCAGTGAATGGCTAAGTGTGATTATTGTGGCAAGGGCGTTACCTTCGGCATTAAGGTGTCCCACTCCCACAGACGCTCCAATCGTACTTGGAAGCCCAATGTAAAGCGGGTCAAGGCGGTTGTCAACGGTACTCCGTGCCATGTGTACGCCTGTACCAGATGCCTCCGTTCTAACAAGGTTGAGCGGGCCATCTGATTTCCCTGCCAACAATGACGCTACCAAACGGTAGCGTTTTTTGTTTTCTCTTTCCCCATATACAAA
>JAZKZB010000119.1:0-2331 GCA_045612425.1 Faecousia sp. | reverse complement strand
TTGGTAATCATTCGCATGATAAAGAAGAAGACGGCAAACGTCAGCGCGTAGTACAGAATCATCATAATGGTGGAATTGTCTTCCACAATCTGCTGAGAAACTTTCACACCCATGCTATCCAGTTCTTCTGCCAATGCCATGCTGTCACCGCCTTGGGGCAGACCCGTAAAGAAAGCCTTCTGGGTTGTTTCTTTGGTCATGTAGACGATACGGTCGTATTGGAGTTGAACTTCTTTCAGTTCCCCTTTTTCCATAGCAGAAAGGAAGTGGTTAAAATCCGTTTCTGTGTATTGGCTTTTCACAACATAGTTGTAAATAGAGCCAATGATCAGCACAATCACAATTGTAATAATCAGAGCAACCCATATATTGCCTTTTGGACGTTTGTTGTCCGGCGATTTGTTGCGGTTGCCGGTGTCGTTCTTGTTTTCGTCCATATTTTCCCTCCTCAACAACCAGATATTTTGCTTATCATATCACATTTTTTCACTATGTGCAATGAATGATTCCAAAACTGCTCGTAAATTTTCTGTTAATTTCTGTATTATTACGCATTTTTCTGGAAAAAACCATATTTTTTGAGAAGTTAAAAATTGCAGTTGTATGAAATCCTATTTTCTGCTATACTGGTAGCATGGATTTAAAAAACGGGGGGAATACCGTATGAACGAGAAATATCGCAAAAATGCCAAAACTGCTCCGGTGGAAGAGACGGAAGGCCAGTTGGAAGGGCGCAACGCATTGACTGAGGCGTTGCGAAGCGGAAGAACCATTGATAAAGTGTTTATTGCCTCCGGAGAAACAGACCGCGCATTGCAACGTTTGGCTGCGCAGGCCAAGGAAGCCGGCGCAGTGATTGTACCGGTGGACCGTCGGAAGTTGGATGCCATGAGTACCACTCATGCCCATCAAGGCGTGATTACCTTGGCGGCGGCGCACGAATATTGTACCATTGATGATATTCTGGAAGAAGCCGCATCCCGGGGAGAAAATGCGCTGATTGTAATTTGCGATGAATTAACGGACCCCCATAATTTAGGCGCTGTAATGAGAAGCGCCGAGTGCGCCGGCGCTCATGGGGTGATTATTCCCAAGCGTCGAAGTGTGGGATTGACTGCCACAGTGGCAAAAGCCTCGGCCGGTGCGGTGGAATATATGAAAGTTGCCAGAGTGACGAATATTAATCGGGCCATGGAGGAACTGAAAGAAAAAGGCGTCTGGATTTTCGGTACTGCGGCGGAAGGATCTGTACCCATGTATCAGGTGGATTTGACCGGTCCGACTGCGTTAGTGATTGGCAACGAAGGGGAAGGAATGAGTCCACTGGTTCGGAAAAATTGTGACGTGACCGTTCATATTCCCATGAAAGGACGCATTTCTTCTTTGAATGCATCTGCGGCGGCCTCCATCTTGCTTTACGAGGCAGTGCGTCAACGGTTGCAGCCTTAAGGAGGCGTTTTTATGGAAGAAAAGGATAGAATGGAAGAAACCTTTGATTTGGAAGAAATTCTTAAGGAATTTTCTCCCGAATCTGAAGGAAAAAAAGAAACAGCGCCTCCGGAAGAGGATGTTCTCATTTGGGATGGCATTTTACCGGAAAAGACGGAATCCGCCCCCTGGTCTCCGGAGGATACCGTGCGTTTAGACCGGGTGATTGAGGCGATTCGTCAGCAGGAAAAAGAAAAAATGGAGCAGACCATTGCCTTTACGCCAGTGGCGCAGGAAGAGGAAGTTACGATTGCTTCCGCGGAGTGTTCTGAACTGGAAAAGACAGTGGCCTTTACGCCGGTGGGGCAGGAAGATGACGGGGAAATTTACATACCCGTGCCGGAAGAACCGGAAGTGGAACCTTATTCTGGGGAATGGGAACCGGAGTATGAACAGCCCATTGGGGAATATGTACCGCCTCAGCCCATTGTGTTTCGACCGAAATCCCGCTTGCATGAATTAAAGAGAAAGTTAATTGCCGGCCCGGAAAAGCGGTATTATGAATTGTTGGAGCAAGGATTCGGGAAATTACAGGTGGCCGTTGCTGTGAATTTTCTGGTGGCGTTGATTGCCATTGCCGTAACGGTGATGGAGGCCACAGGATTTTTAGGAGAAGGACGGATAAAACTCGCTATTTTTATCCAGTTTTTGTCGTTGCTTCTGTCGGCTCTGTTTGGCAGTTACCAACTGATGGAAGGCTTTGCGGACATGGTCTGCAAACGCTTTTCCTTGAATAGTTTGTTGTGGTTTAGCCTGTTTGCGTGCCTGGCGGACGGTTTGCTTTGCTTCAACCAAATGCGAGTGCCTTGTTGTGCCGCATTCAGTTTAAATATGACCATGTCC
>JAZKZB010000118.1:0-4641 GCA_045612425.1 Faecousia sp. | reverse complement strand
TTCATGTGATTAAGACAGAACAAAATCGCGAGATAGAACATTTGATTTCCAGAGTATGCCAATATTATAACTTGGGAATACCCAATGTAGAGTTGATATGTTCTGCGTTGATGCAAACGATTTTGGCGCTTTTGAGCAATGAAGTTCATGAGAAAAGGCAGGACATAGGGGGCAAGGGCAAGGATAAGATCAGTGAATTGATCAGCCGTATTAAGATGGTACCGAATTTGAATATTAGCGTGGCGGAATGCGCTGCTTTTTGCAATATGAGCAAGGTGCATTTTTCACGGGTATTCAAGCGGACTATGGGCAAGCCCCCGGTACAACTTATACTTGAGATTCGGATTGACCGAGCAAAGGAATTGCTGGATTTTACAGATAAGACGATTGCGGATATTGCAGAAGCAAGTGGTTTTCAGGATCAGAATTATTTTACACGGACATTTAAAAAAATGACAGGAATGACTCCCTCACAGTACCGAACAATGGGAGATAAAGAAAAAAGACCTTCCTAAGAAGGTCTTTTTTGGAGCGGGTGACGAGGCTCGAACTCGCTACCTCCACCTTGGCAAGGTGGCGCTCTACCAGATGAGCTACACCCGCGGAACGAACATCATTATAGCAGATTCGGCACAAATGTCAATACTTTTTTCGAAATCTTTTCAAAAGAATCTGCGTTGGAACGGGGATGGGTGGTGTTTTGAATTATAAAGACAGGGGCAGGAATGGACCTGCCCCTGATTGCTGTTTTTATGGCAATATCAAAATGGGAGTTTCTTCCGGGGATGTGGGTGTGGCGGGGTATGCGGAATAGTCCCAAACATAGCCGGTCATGTACGCATCCAACTGAAGCATCAAGTATCCGAATTGACTGCTGTTGAGCAAGTCCACATGATAGTAAGCGCCGTCAAGTTGCACCAGATTCCAGTACCAATGTTGTCCCTGATAAGTGCCGGTTATCACTTCGCACGCTAAACCTGCGTCCCGGCACATGGAGGCGTAGACTGTGGCAAATGCCTTGGGGTCCCCCACACCATGGCACAAAAGACTGTATGCAGGGGTCATGGAGGTTTCGATTTTATAATCAAAGTGCTCCATCAGGAAGGAGTATAACTGGTTCAGTTTTTGTGATTGCTGGGTAGTTCCGCTGACATAGGATTGCGCAGCAGAGAGGATGGAGGTTACTTGACTGTGCATAGAGCGTAGGGTGTCCCGATTGGTAGAATATTGGAATTTAAATTCTACAACTCTTGCGACACCTTGCTGAGGATAAATATTTATCTTGATTTGCGGCATTTCCATAACGGATTCCGGGTGTTCAAAGGCATAGCGTTCGGCAATGCTCAAAAAATCCGTAGGCGTATATTCATTTAAATACAGAACCAAGGAGGGGGAGATGTCATCCAGAGCATTGAACAGGGCATCGTTGGCCTCCGCTATCGTTGCAACGTGCTCGATTTTCCGAATTTCTGATCGGTCATGCAGGTAGGAAATGGAAATAGATACGGCGCGCTGCCCGCTGTGAGAGCCTAATTCCCAGAGAATTTCGTCTACTGCATAGGCGGCAATGGGGTTGGTGGTTAAAACATGGGTGATCGCGCTGTCCATATCGGTTTCAAAACGGGTCGTATCATATTGCGGAATATAGACGATGCCGGTTTCAATACCGTTGATCGCTAAATTGCCCAGAGCGGAAATCAGTTCCAGGTAGTTGGATGCGTGGACATTATCAGGATCAGATTGAATTTCTTGAGACTGGTGAGGGGCGGACCATGCATAACTACCCTCTAACAATGTGGAACAACCGCTTAAGGCAAGGCACAAGATGATACAGAAACACACAATCCGTTTCATAACTGACTCCTTATGTTAGAGAGATTCTCTGCTGTAACGGCCAAAACCGTCGCCCAGAACTTGGTGGGCCTCCTGTAAAATGATAAAGGCTTTGGGGTCTGCTTCCGCCACCATACGTTTCAAGTCTGCAATTTGCTGTTTTTTCACAGCGGTGAGAATGACTTCACGTTCCTCGCAGGTATATGTGCCTTTGCCGTGAAGATAGGTGGCGCCTCTGTCTAAATTTACATTGATTATCTTTACAATTTCATTGTGTTTTTCGGAAATAATCAGCGCTACATAGGAATAGTCAAACCGGTATACAACAGCATCAATAATTTTCCCGGTAATAAAAATGGCGATGCCACTGTAAAGCGCGCTCTCCATATTGTGAAAAGACAGACCGGTAAGCAAGGCAACCGTTAAATCAAAACACATATTGATGGTGCCCAGGGGGATATTTTGCATTTTCCGTCGAAGCAGTCTAACAATAATATCAGAACCACCGGTGGAAGCGCCTGTGACAAAGACCGTTCCTAAACCCAGTCCGCATAATACGCCACCGTAAATAGCGCCTAAAAGGGGCTCGGTTTCGGGGACGGGCAGGATGCTAAATACATCCATAGCGGTGGAACTGGCGATCATGCCAATCAAAGAGCCGATGAAAAAGGTTTTCCCGATTTTGATGCCGGCCAAGGCAAATAAAGGAAGATTGATGAGCGCAGTTACGGTACCGACCGTGCCAAAACCCAGCAGACGCACCAAAATCATGGAAAGGCCGGAAATGCCGCCGGCGTTCATGTGGTTGGGAACTAAAAATAAATTAAACCCAAGACCGAATAGTGCGCAGCCCATACAAATCCGGAGAATCCACCACAGGCTTTTGAAAAATTTTTGCATAAATTATTATACCTCGAATGTAATTTGCTTTTCGGAAGAATCTTCTTCCTTTAACAAGGCGCCTGCCGCGGGGATGGTTCGGGTGCGGTAACGGCTTTGGTTGGTAATGCCACTATTGCTGACGGTAACAGCATCTGTAATCATCGCCTTCTTTTTCAGGGACATAACGCTGACACCTTGCGTGTTTTTGGTTGTTTTGGGAAGCAGTTGCGCAGAGGAGAAAATCAGCGCCCGTCCATCGGAGGAGTAAAGGGCAATTTGTTCGTCAGCGGTTAGCGCCATAGCGGTCTTCAAGGGACTCTTGTCGCTGTATGCGCCAACCAATTTTTTGCGGTTGGTTTTGGTCTCGTAGGCGCTTAGGGGCACCTTGGCAACTTTGCCGTTTTCGTAGAAGAACAGGATAAAGCCCTTGTAATCACCGGGGAGCAATACTTGCAGGAAACCTTCACCGGCGTCAAAACCCAATTTTTGAGGCAGATAATCGCCCAATTGGGAGGCCTTTCCATCTTCAAAATCAGAAAGGCGGGATTTGTAGCATTGGAATTTGTCGGTAAATACCAAAATATCTGCCCGATTGGTGGTTTCCACACTAAAGGCGAGACTATCGCCTTCCTTGAACTTCTGCTCTCCGGACATACGCAGAGATTGGGCGGTAATTTTTTTTAGGTAACCCTCTTTGGATATAAAGAGCGTTACGGGGTAATCGGGAATCGGTTCTTCTTCCTCTTCCGCAGAAGGTTCGTCCAACTGGTACAAAATTTCCGTTTTTCTGTTTTGACCGTATTTTTCTGCTACGGCAGTCAGTTCGGCAATGATCACTGCCTGCAATTTGCGATGACTGCCCAAGGTGGATTTCAGATCGGCAATTTCTTCTTCCAGTTGAGAAATGGCCTTGGTTTGTTTCAGGATATATTCTTTGTTAATGTTGCGCAATTTGATTTCTGCCACATAATTGGCCTGAACTTCGTCAATGCCGAAGCCAATCATCAAATTGGGGATAACTTCGCTTTCCAGTTCGGTTTCCCGAATGATGCGGATGGCCTTATCGATGTCCAGCAAAATCCGTTCCAAACCTTTGAGCAGATGAAGCCGTTCCTCTTTTTTCTGAATCTGGAAGAAAATCCGGCGTTTTACGCAGTTACAACGCCAGGCGGTCCATTCTTCCAAAATTTCACCGATGCCCATCACCCGGGGATTGCCTTCAATTAAGATGTTGAAGTTGCAGGGGAAACTGTCCTGTAAAGGGGTCAGCCGGAACAGTTTTTGCATCAGTTTGTCCGGATCTACGCCTCGCTTCAGGTCAATGGTTAGTTTCAAACCGCTTAAATCTGTTTCGTCACGCATATCGGTGATTTCTTTGATTTTTCCGGTTTTGTTCAATTCGGCCACTTTATCGATAATGACTTCCGTGGTAGTAGTATAGGGAATTTCTGTGATTTCAATCAAATTTCCGTCTTTGACATAGCGCCACTTTGCCCGCAGTTTGAAACTGCCACGGCCGGTGGAATAAATTTCCCGGGTGGCATTTTCATCAAAAAGCAACTGCGCGCCGGTGGAAAAATCGGGACCGGGCAGGGTTTCCAGAATATCATGGTCGGGATTTTTCATCAAGGCAATGGTGGTTTCGCAAATTTCTTTCAAGTTAAAAGAACAGACGTTGCTTGCCATACCGACGGCAATGCCCAGGTTGGGGGATACCAATACATTGGGGAACGTGGTAGGGAGCAAGGAGGGTTCTTTCATGGTGGAGTCGTAGTTATCCACCATGTCTACGGTGTCTAAATCAATGTCACGAAACAGTTCTGTGCAAAGATTTTCCAGTTTTGCTTCCGTGTATCGGGCTGCGGCATAGGCGGTGTCACGGGAATAGACCTTGCCGAAGTTACCCTTGGAGTCAATAAAGGGGTG
>JAZKZB010000117.1:0-2894 GCA_045612425.1 Faecousia sp. | reverse complement strand
CACCTGTTCGAGTCAGGTCGCCGCTACCAGGCCCGTTGGTCAAGCGGTTAAGACACCGCCCTTTCACGGCGGTAACATGGGTTCGATTCCCGTACGGGTCACCAAAAAAGACACCACCCATTTGGGTGGTGTCTTTTTTGCGTACGGGAATCAAAAGGCCGTTAAGAAAAGTGTCCGCAGAAATTTTCAGAAAATTCATTTGTAGGACTGGAACTTCCTCCGGGAGTATGATATACTGTTTTTAAGTATGTGGAAGGGAGAGGTTTTGCCATGCTGGAACTGTTAGCGCCTGCCGGCTCTATGGAAGCGCTTCGTGCTGCCGTTCAAAACGGTGCCAATGCCGTTTATTTAGGCAGCGGTGCGTTCAATGCGCGTCAAGGCGCCAAGAATTTTACGCCGCAGATGTTGGCCGAAGCAGTGAAATATTGCCATGTCCGTGGCGTTGCGGTGCATTTGACGTTGAACACATTGGTTTCCGATAAAGAAACCGGTGATGTTTGCACGTTGATTCGTCAGGCAACTGCCAGCGGTGTGGATGCCTTTATCGTTCAGGATTTGGGCGTTGTACAGTTGTGCCGGCAGATTGCTCCGGAAATACCGGTGCACGGTTCTACCCAAATGACCGTTCATTCTTTACCCGGGGTACTATTTTGTGCAGCGGCAGGCATGAGCCGAGTGGTGCTGAGTCGGGAACTGAGTCGGGATGAAATTCACTATATTTGCAAAAATTCTCCCATTGAAATTGAAGTTTTTGCCCACGGGGCGTTGTGCATGTGCTATTCCGGTCAGTGTTATCTGTCGTCTGCCATCGGCGGGCGCTCCGGCAACCGGGGGCGTTGCGCCCAGCCCTGCCGGCAAAGTTATGGGTACGGACGTCATGACAATCAGTACCCCTTGAGTTTGAAAGATAATTGCCTGGTTACCTATCTTTTGGAATTGGAAAAGATGGGGGTTGCCTCCATTAAACTGGAAGGCCGGATGAAACGGCCGGAGTATGTGGCCGCCGTGACCAATGTTTACCGCACCGCTTTAGATGAGGGGGTTGTGACCAGAGGAATGTTGCAAACGCTTTCCAATGCGTTTAACCGGCAGGGGTTTACCGACGGTTATTACACCCAACGACCCGGCCGGGGAATGTTTGGCGTTCGGGAAGATTCTTATGACAATCCCAAATGGCTGCAAGAGGCGCGCCAGACCTATGAAGCCACGGAAAATCCATTGGTGGGTGTGACCTTCCATGCAACCGTTACCCGGGAGGCATCTTCCCTAACGGTAACGGACGGTAACGGAAACCGTTGCACCATTCACGGAGCCGTGCCGGAAACGGCCAGAACTGCACCCTTGACGGAGGAGGCTTTGCGTCAACGGTTGGAAAAAACCGGAGGAACGCCCTATTACTGTCAGGAAATTACGGTGGATTTAGAGGACGGGCTGATGTTGCCGGCATCCGCCATCAACGCCATGCGTCGGGATGTGTTAAATCAACTGACGGCGCAGCGCGCCCGGAGTCGGGCAACGAAATGCAACCGTCCGGAAAAAATCCAGCGAGTTTCCGGTCCGAAAGAGCATCCCGGCTTGACGGTGCAGGTTACCACGGCGGAGCAAATCACACCGAGACTTTTGCGGATGAAGCCGGAAGTGTTGTATGTACCCATTCACATTTTGGCTTTGGATCCGGTGTTTTGCCATGAACTGAACCGAAAAGTT
Organism: Faecousia sp.; assembly: GCA_045612425.1. GTDB lineage: Bacteria > Bacillota > Clostridia > Oscillospirales > Oscillospiraceae > Faecousia. The sequence continues at coordinate 1,187 of JAZKZB010000117.1, read as the reverse complement.
CGGGTTTGCGCCGTATTGCCCCGCATTGTTCATGATTTGGAAATGGAACGGCTGGCAGAGGATTTGCGTCTGGTTCGGCAGATGGGCGTAAAGGAAGCGCTGGTAGGCAATTTGGGACTGATTTTGCCGGTGCGGGAAGCCGGATTCCAAATTCGGGGCGACTTTGGTCTGAATGTTTATAATTCCGGTAGCATCAACTTCCTGCAGGAATTGAAATTGCGGTCGCTGACCTTAAGTTTTGAAATGACCTTGCCCCAGGTGCGGGATGTAAGTAAGGCTGTGCCTTGTGAATTGTTGATTTATGGCAGACTGCCCTTGATGGTGACGGAAAATTGTCTGATTCGGGGACGTACCGGCAGTTGCACCTGCCATTTGGGTGCCACAAAACTGGTGGACAAGACCGGCGCGGAATTTCCGGTCATCAAGGACGGGGATAAATGCCGGAGCGTATTACTCAACGGCAAGAAGTTATATTGGTTAGACCGTCAGGATGATTTGTCCCGTTTGGGGCTTTGGGCAACCCGGCTGTATTTTACCACGGAAAATGCAAAAGAAGTGGATGCAGTATTGTCTGCTTATCAAACCCCCCAGCCGTTTGACCCCGGTTCGGGTACAAGAGGGTTGTATTTACGGGGTTTGGAATAAGGGAGGAAACCGGTAATGAAATGGATATTGGCATCGCAATCTCCTCGGCGCAGAGAATTGTTTTCTCTGTTTCACCTTCCTTTTACGGTGAAGGTGGCGGATGTGGATGAAACCATATTTCCAGCCGCCGGCGCTTATGCAGAAGTGGCCAGATTGAGCCGCAGGAAAGCCGAAGCCATTACCCGGAATCCGGAAGATGTGGTGATTGCCGCCGATACGGTGGTGGTGTGCGATGGCACGATTTTGGGAAAGCCGAAAGAGGAAAAGGAAGCCGTGGAAATGCTCACACTGCTGTCCGGTCGGGATCATGAAGTGATGACCGGTGTGACGGTATTGTATGGCGAAAAAGCGGAAACCTTTACGGAAGTGACCCAAATCCATTTCCGGGAATTGTCCCAAGAGGAAATTGCCGATTATGTGGCCACAGGAGAACCTATGGACAAAGCCGGCGCTTACGGCATCCAAGGGGGTGGCGCTTTGTTTGTTGAGAAAATGGTGGGCGATTATTATAATGTAATGGGTTTGCCGGTGTGCAGGCTGTG
>JAZKZB010000116.1:0-13938 GCA_045612425.1 Faecousia sp. | reverse complement strand
TGCAAAACCCCGGTGTGGAAAAGGTAATTTCGGAAGAACTGCCGAAACTGAAAGCATGCTTCCACAAGCCGGTGATGGCCAATGTTTCCGGATTTTCCGTGGAAGATTACGCCTACACCTGCGAAAAACTGGATCAAGAAGATCAGGTAGGTTGGTTAGAAGTCAATGTCAGTTGCCCCAATGTTCATGGAGGCGGTATGAGTTTCGGAACTCAACCTGAGGCTGCCGCTGAAGTCACCCGGGCAGTCAAAGCCGTTACCAAAAAGCCGGTAATCATTAAACTTTCCCCCAATGTTACCGATATTGTGTCCATTGCCAAGGCCTGTGAAGATGCAGGGGCTGATGGCATCAGTCTGATTAACACCATGCTGGGTATGCGTATCAACTTGCGCAACCGTAAACCCATCATCGCCAATACCATGGGTGGTTTTTCCGGCCCGGCTATTTTTCCGGTTGCGCTCCGGATGGTGTACCAAGTGGCAAATGCCGTTTCTGTGCCCGTCATTGGCATGGGTGGTGTCAGCAATGCTGAAGATGTCATCGAAATGATGTTGGCCGGTGCCACCGCTGTGGAAGTGGGCGCCGCTAATTTGGTCAATCCTTTTGTCTGCCCGGATATTGTCCGGGATTTACCGGAAGTCATGGCAAAATATCATATCAACAACCTGAAAGAGATTATCGGAGGTGCAAAAAATGGGTAAAGACGTAATTATTGCATGTGACTTCGCATCTGCAGAAGCAACCTTTGCTTTCTTAGACAAGTTCACCGGACGCAAGCCCTTTGTAAAAATCGGCATGGAACTTTACTATGCCGAAGGACCTGAAATCGTACGGCAAATCAAAGCCAGAGGCCACAAAATTTTCTTGGATTTGAAACTTCACGACATTCCCAACACGGTAAAAAAGGCCATGAGCGTATTGCGCAATTTAGACGTGGACATCACCAATTTGCACGCTGCAGGCACAGGCGCCATGATGCGCGCAGCCGTGGAGGGACTCACTCGGGAAGACGGGACTCGTCCCCTCTTAATTGCCGTTACCCAACTAACCTCCACCGATCAGGAAACCATGGAGCAGGATTTGCTGATTCAGCACCCCATTGACAAAGTGGTTATGCACTACGCCCAAACTGCCAAGAAGGCAGGCTTAGACGGTGTGGTCTGCTCCCCTCTGGAAGCAGAAAATGTCCATAACACTTGTGGCGCCAATTTCCTGACCGTTACCCCCGGTGTGCGCTTTGCAGACGGGGATGTGGGCGATCAAAAGCGGGTCATGACCCCTGCCGCCGCCAAAGCAATTGGCTCTGATTACATAGTCGTAGGCAGACCCATCACCGCAGCAGCCGACCCGGTTGCCGCTTATGAGCGCTGTGTAACGGAATTCTGCGACGATTAAATTCCCACACATTAAGGAGCAAACGAAATGCTTACTGCTGAAGAAATTCTTCAACTAATCCAAAGTCTGATATGGCTGCTTGCCGGTGTCGGCATCTTTATTGTCGGCATGAATTTTATGAGCGAAGCACTGGAAAAAAGTGCCGGTAACGGCACGCAAAAACTTCTGAGCAAAATTGCAGGCAACCGGTTTTCCGGTGTTGGCGTTGGCGCTGCCGTAACCGCCATTATCCAAAGTTCCTCTGCTACCTCTGTTATGGTCATCGGCCTTGTAAATGCCGGTGTCATGACTCTGATGCAGGCAACGCCCATTATTATGGGTGCCAATATCGGCACAACCATCACCGGCATTCTTGTAGCATTGAAAAATGACTATTTCGATATGGCCATGTATTTTCTTGCTTTCGTCGGTGTAATGATGGGCTTTTCCAAGAAAGAAAAACTGAAAACCGCCAGTTATCTATGCACCGGTCTCGGTCTGATTTTTGTAGGCCTCAATATCATGAGCAGTGACGATGCATTTGGCAATGCCTTGGTCAAAGACCTATTTACCGGCTTTTTTAGTGTCATTGATTTCCCCCTCTTATTGATTTTTGTAGGCACGCTCTTTACCGCACTGATCCAAAGTTCCTCCGCCGCTACCGGTGTAGTCATTACCATGGTGGGTTCCGGTGTCATGCAGTTAGATCTGGCGCTTTTCATTGTGCTGGGCGCCAATATTGGCACCTGTGTAACCGCGCTTTTAGCCTCTGCTAATGCAAATGCCAACTCCAAGCGGGTAGCGTTGATCCACTTTTCTTTTAATCTGATTGGCACATTTCTTTTTGCTGCCATCATTTGGATCTTCCGCCAGCCCATTATTGCTTTGCTCAACTCTTTCTTCCCCGGCAGCGATACCATGTCCCTGCAGATGCGAGTATCTGCATTCCACGTGATCTTCAATGTTTCCACAACTTGTATCCTGCTCCCGTTTGCGAAACAACTGGTGAGTTTTTCCAAACTTGTTATCCAAGACAAGGCAGAAACACCAACCCATCACAGCCTGCGCTTTGTGGACGACCACATGCTGGCAATGCCCTCTGCTGCCATGTCCCAGGTCAAGCAAGAGATCGACTATATGATGCAACTTGCAGAAGAATCCACTTCCCTTTCCTTTAAAGCATTGCAAACGCGCTCTTCTGAATATAACGATAAAATCAATGAGATTGAAGCAATTATCGACTTTACGAACAGCGCCCTCAGCACATTCCTGATCAAACTCTCAACTGCACATTTGGACTCCGGCAACGAAGCCCTGATTGGCTCTTACTTCCATGTTTTAAACGACTTGGAACGAATTGGCGACCATGCAGTGAATTTTATGGAGATCAATCAGGAAATGCAGCAAAAAAATCTTTCCTACTCCCAGCAAGCCATGGCAGAGATCAGCAATATGTGCGACGAAGTTCTTTCCATGTTCCGTGTCGCCATGCAAACATTTGAAAACCTGGATCGCACCTTGTTGCCAAACCTCACCGCACACGAAAACCGTGTGGATGATTTGAAAAAAACACTTACCGCGAAACACTATGTCCGTTTGGCAGAAGGAAGTTGTAGTGTAACTCACAGTCCCTACTACACCTCCACTGTTGCGGGTTTAGAGCGTATTGCAGATCACCTGGTCAACGTAGGATACAGTATCGATAACCCCACCGGATCTCAAACACAGCATAACTAAGCAAATTTGCTGCCATATTCATCATAAAGGAGAACTACCATGGAAAGTTACAAAAGAGAATTTATTCAATTTCTGCAAGGGGCAGGTGTTTTAAAGTTCGGCGACTTTACCGCCAAATCCGGCCGAAAAATCCCCTATTTTATCAACGCCGGCATGATTAAGACCGGCGAGGAAATTGCAAAATTAGGCGAATTTTACGCCAAAGCATATTTTGACAAGGTGGGCAATAAACCTACTGTTCTTTACGGACCTGCTTACAAGGGCATTTCCATTGCCGTATCCGCTGCTGTGGCCCTCTCCAAGAATGGTCTGAATGTCCCCTTCTTCTTTAACGGCAAGGAAGTCAAGGATCACGGTGAAGGCGGTGTATTCGTTGGTTATGTGCCCCAGGCAGGTGAAGAGGTGGTAATTGTGGAAGACGTAATCACTGCCGGCACTGCCATCCGGGAATCCATGGCCATTTTAAACCATTTAGAAGGCGTAAAAGTCGCCGCCACTTTCGTTATGGTTGACCGTAAAGAAAAAGGTCAAGGCGAAGAAGGCGCCATGCAGGAAATCGAAGAAGAATTTGGCTTCCCTGTCTATTCCGTGGTAGATGTCTATGACATCATCGAGTATTTGGAAGAAGACCCCACCAACGAAGAAAATGTCACCCGCATCAAAAATTACTTGACTGTAAACGGAGCAAAATAACATGAGAAGTCTGATTAGTATTTTAGATTTTTCTACCGAAGAACTGGACGCATTGATTGCCACCGCCAAGGACATCATCGCCAACCCCCAGACCTACCAAAACAAATGCGCCCACAAGAAATTGGCCACCTTGTTCTTTGAGCCCTCCACCCGGACAAGACTGAGTTTCGAGGCCGCCATGCTGGAATTAGGGGGGAATGTCATTGGTTTTAGCCAGGCCAGTTCCTCCTCTGCATCTAAAGGAGAAAGTATGGCAGACACCGCTAAAATTCTCTCCTGCTACGCAGATATTATGGCCATTCGCCATCCCAAAGAGGGCGCGCCCTATGTGGCCTCCCAAAATGCCACGGTCCCTGTTATCAACGCAGGAGACGGCGGTCACAACCATCCCACCCAAACCCTGGCTGACCTTTTAACCATCTCCCGGGAAATAGGACGGTTAGACCATCTCACCATTGGCTTGTGCGGTGATTTGAAGTACGGACGCACTGTCCACTCTTTGATTGAAGCCATGAGCCGTTATGAAGGGATTTCCTTTGTACTCATTTCTCCGGAAGAATTAAAACTGCCCAGTTATATTCGGTTCAATGTGTTAGAAAAACATCGCATTCCTTACACAGAAGTCACCTCTTTAGATGCCGCCATGGGCAAACTGGATGTGCTCTATATGACCCGGATTCAACAAGAGCGCTTTGATGACCCCGAGGAATATGAACGCTTGAAAGACAGTTACATCTTAGATACTGCCAAAATGGCGCTTGCCAAGGATGCCATGTGCGTTCTACATCCCCTGCCCCGTGTAAACGAAATCAGTGTCCAAGTAGACGATGACCCCCGGGCAGCCTACTTCCGTCAAGCCCTTAACGGCAAGTATATGCGCATGGCTCTGATTCTGAAACTTTTAGAAGAAGCAAATGCCAACCCTATGAGGGAGTCCATCGACACGCAGGATTTTGTCTATGACCGGATTTGCAAAAATCCCAAATGCATTAGCCAAACCGAGCAGGAACTTCCCCAAATCTTCAAACTTACGGACAAAGCCGCAGGCATTCATCGGTGCTTATACTGCGAACAAAAAGGATAAGAAACACGGCTGTGCCCAAGGGCACAGCCGTTTCTTTTTATTGTTTACTTCCGTTGTTTTTCAGCAAACTGTATTTAATATCCCAAAGTTTTTGACTCAAGTCCACATAGTAGGTATGGGGATTGTCAAACCGGCGCACCTCATCCCACAGAGTATCCACCTGCTCCATACAATATTTGCGGATTTCTTTCAGTTCCGGGCATTGGTACACCAGTTTTCCTTTTTCGAAAATAGGGACTTGCAATTCTTTGGCAGTAAAATTATAAACTGTCTTGGTTTTCCATGTAGCCTCTGGATCAAAAATTTTCATATCATGGGAATCGTCCACTATTTCATCGTACACACACAAATAGTCTGCAATGGCTTTGCCCGTATCATTCCCAAAGAAACGGTAAAGTTTTTTGAAATGCGGATTAGTAATTTTCCCTACATTTTCGGAAATCTTGATTTTCGGTTGGATCGTGCCATCGCTGTTTTCCACAGCAGCCAATTTATACACACCACCAAAGACCGGTTCGCTTCTGGCGGTAATCAGCCGTTCCCCCACACCAAACATATCGATTTTGGCGCCTTGTTGCAACAAGTCTTGAATGATATATTCATCCAAAGAATTAGAAACGGAAATCTTACACTCTGTCCACCCGGCATCATCCAACATTTTTCTTGCTTTTTGCGTCAAATATGCCAAGTCACCGGAGTCCAAACGAACCCCACACTTGGTAATCCCCTTCGGTTTGAGCACCTCGTTAAATACCCGAATCGCATTGGGAATGCCGGACTTCAGGGTGTTATAAGTGTCCACCAGTAAGGTAGCATTGTTGGGATAAATCTCGCAGTAGGCCTTAAATGCCTCATATTCCGTATCAAACATCTGCACCCAGGCGTGCGCCATGGTGCCACCGGCATAGACTCCATAAAGTTGATCGGAAATCGTGCAAGCCGTACCATCGCATCCACCGATATAAGCAGCCCGCGCGCCTAAAATGGCCGCATCGGAACCTTGCGCACGGCGAGAACCAAATTCCAGCACCGTCCGTCCCTCTGCCGCCCGCACAACCCGGTTGGCCTTGGTGGCAATCAGACTTTGATGGTTCACAGACAGAAGCAGGAATGTTTCAATCAGTTGCGCCTCTATGGCCGGCGCGCGCACCGTAATAATAGGCTCTTTGGGGAACACCGGAGTCCCTTCGGGAACAGCCCAAATATCACCGGTAAAGCGAAAATCCGCCAAATATGCCAAGAATCCCTCGCTGAATAAATTCCGGCTGCGAAGATACGCAATATCTTCTGCCGTAAAATGCAAATTCTGAATATATTCCACCACCTGCTGCAAACCTGCTGCAATGGCAAATCCGCCACCATCCGGGCAACGGCGGAAGAATAAATCAAAATAACAAATTTGATTTTGGTATCCCTGTTCAAAATAACCATTTCCCATGGTTAACTCATAAAAATCACAAAGCATGGTCAAATTCAGTTTATCGCTTACCGACATATTTGACCCCTCCTTTTTCTTGATTACATTTATTATAAGTCTATTTCACGGAAATAGCAACCGCTTTTTTATTGACACTTTTCTATTTATCGGCTATATTGAACCTTAGAAAGGTTGTGATATACATGAAAATAGAAATTGGTATGAAAGGCACTTCCGAATCTTTTGTAGAGCGAGAAGATACCGCCCAAGAGGTGGGTTCCGGCTCTTTGCTGGTTTATGCCACACCCTGTATGGTGGCCCTAATGGAAGGGGCGGCCTGCGACGCCATTGCAGACGGTTTGGAAGACGGAGAAACCTCTGTGGGAATCGAACTAAACATCGCCCATACCTCCGCCACTCCCGTGGGAATGGATGTCCGCGCGGAAGCAGAAGTTACGGCAATCGACGGAAAAATCGTCACGTTTCGCGTTCAGGCGTTTGACGAATCCGGTGAAATCGGCAATGGCACGCACAAACGGGCAGTCCTGAATGCCCAACGGTTTTTAGATAAGACTTACACAAAATTATAAACAAAAAGGACCTTATTCCACACCATTTCCCGTGTGCATAAGGTCCCTTTTCTTTGCCTATCAACAATTACTTGGTTCCGAAAATCCGGTCACCGGCATCTCCCAAACCAGGAACAATATAAGCATGATCATTCAGTTTTTCATCCACAGCAGCCAAATACAGTTCTACATCAGGATGTGCTTCTTGAACAGCCTTTACCCCTTCAGGGCAGCCAATAATATTCATCATTACAATATTGCGACAACCACGCTTTTTCAGGAAATCAATGGCCGCAATGGCGCTGCCACCGGTCGCCAACATGGGGTCTACTACAAAGACCACCCGGTTTCCGATGTCATCCGGCAACTTACAGTAATATTCTACCGGCATATGGGTATCCGGGTCCCGATATAGACCAATATGGCCGATTTTAGCAGAGGGAATCAAATCAATCATGGAATCCACCATACCCAAGCCTGCCCGAAGAATCGGCACAACCGCCATCTTCTTACCGGCCAGCATCTTGCACTTAGCCATGGCCACAGGCGTATGCACTTCCACTTCCTCTGTAGGCAAATTTCTGGTCGCCTCATAACACATCAAGCCGGAAATTTCACTGATCAATTCCCGAAATTCCTTAACGCCGGTCTTTCGATTTCTTAAAATTGCCAATTTGTGCTGAATCAAGGGGTGGTCCAATACATGTACAGAAGCCATTTTCTCTATCTCCTTATTCTTTGTTTTCTCTTTCCAGACGTTCCCGTTCTGCTTGGGAAAGCCTTAAATAATTGGGAATTAGGATTTCTCCGTCACCCGGGTTTCCATGAATTCTTTGCTTGTGCGCTACCAAACCTACGCCTACCGCCCGCTGATGCATGCGGTGGGGTGGCGATAACTGCAGATTTTGAATTTCTTCCCTTAACGTATTATAACACAAAATACTGCCGTCGCCAACTAAAAAAATCGGTTCTTTATAATTTTTCAGTTCCGCTTTTAAGTTTTCCAAGGAAATCGCGCGGTCAGGCGCAATTTGCTCTATCTCTCCATGGTTTACATAATATATTCCATTGTAGACTTGGTTTCGCCTTGCATCCATAACGGCGCAAACATAACCCTGAGAAACTCCCAAGCCCGTAGCCATAGCCTCCAATGTAGACACGCCGTAAAGTGGCAACTGTTTTGCCCACGCAAATCCTTTTCCCCCCGCCACACCGATACGCACGCCCGTAAAGGACCCGGGACCATTGGCCACAGCCACCGCTTCTATATCCCCGGGGACGAATCCGCATTGAGAAATCAGCGATTGCGCCATTACCATCAATGTCTGGCTATGGGTTAGTCCGGTATTCTGATATTGTTCCCCGATAAGGGTATCATCCTGAAACAGCGCCACAGATGCGGTTTTTGCCGAGGTTTCAAAGGCTAATAGAAGCAATGTTTTCATCTCCTTCTACCGTAATGCGTCGGGCATTGCCCCCTAAATGTTCAATGGTAACGACCAGAGGATTTTCCAGAGCCTCCCATATATTTTCGCTCCACTCCACCGCGCAGACACCGCCGCGCAGTAAATAGTCCTCCCAGCCAATCTCCCATAAGTCATCCGCACTTTTTAAACGATACATATCAAAGTGAAACAACGGAATCCGGCCACTTACATATTCATTGACGATGGTATACGTGGGACTTGTTACCATATCTCGAACGCCCAGTCCCTTGGCCAGACCTCTGGTAAAGGCGGTTTTGCCGGCGCCCAAGTCCCCCCGGTAGGCAAGCACAGTTCCGGGGTTCAACTTTGCGCCGATGGCTTGTCCCAGTTTTTCTGTTTCCTCCGGCGCATTGGTATAATATATCATAATTTCATCCTCATTGTTGTGCGTTCTTCAACTTTTCCGCCTGGTCGGCAGTAGCAAGGGCATCGATAATTTCATCAATGTCGCCATCCATCACAGAATCGATTTTATAAAGGGTCAGCCCCACCCGATGATCCGTTACCCGACCTTGGGGGAAATTATAAGTGCGAATTCGCTCGTTTCGCATTCCGGTTCCCACTTGACTCCTGCGCATTCCCGTGACCTCCGAAGAAATCCGTTCCTGCTCAATTTCGTAAAGTTTACTGGCCAGCATACGCATGCACTTTTCCCGATTCTGTTGCTGGGAGCGTTCCTCCTGACAAGCAACCACAATACCGGATGGCTTATGAATCAACCGCACCGCCGAGGATGTCTTATTGACGTGCTGACCGCCGGCACCGGATGCGCGATAGACCTGCATTTCAATATCCCCGGGATTGATTTGCACATCTGCTTCTTCCATTTCCGGTAACACCGCAACCGTAGCAGTGGAAGTGTGCACCCGTCCTCCCGATTCTGTTTCCGGTACACGTTGTACCCGATGGACACCGGATTCGTATTTCATCCGGGAGTACGCGCCTCTCCCGTTGATCACAAAATCCGCCTCTTTCACGCCACCTAATTCCGTATCGTTATAGTTCAACAGTTCCACACTCCACCCTTTTCGGGCAGCATACATGGAATACATCCGAAATAAACTGTGGGCAAACAAAGCACTTTCTTCTCCGCCAACGCCTCCGCGAATTTCCACAATTACACTTTTCTCATCGTTGGGGTCTTTGGGAAGCAACAGAATTTGCAACTGCCGATAAAGTTCCTCACTCTGTTCCTTTGCCTGCTGGTACGTCTGCTGGCAAAACTCCTTCATCTCCGGTTCGCTCATCAGTTCTTGCGCATCTTCCATTTCCTGCAAAGCACCGTTATATGCCTGAAATGCCTCTACAATCGGTTGCAAGTCATTCTTCTCCCGCAACAACATTGCCGCCTTTTTGGGGTCGGCATAAAAGTCCGGTTGTTCCGATTTGGCGCAAAGTTCTTCATATCGATTTTCTACAGAAATCAATTTATCCAGCATGGACATTCTCCCAAAATTACTTTTTTATTATTTTACCAGTCTTTTCTTCGGATGTAAAGAAGAAAAACAGAAACGGGTGCGCCCTCTGACACACCCGTAGCATATTTTGCGAAATATACTGATTTATTCACTCTGATTACCAATTTCCATAATATCATACGGTGTGGTCTGATACACAAAGTAGTTCAACCAGTTGGAAAATAACAAATTGGCATGTCCACGCCAACGAACGATGGGTTCTTTGGTATCGTCATCATCCGGGAAATAATTTACCGGCACAGAAATCGGCAAACCTAATTTCTTATCTCGCAAATATTCGGTTTTCAAGGTTTCCGGATCATATTCCGAGTGGCCGGTGACAAAAATCTGACGCCCGCCTTTGGTCATCATAGCATATACGCCGGCTTCCGGTGAGGATGCCAAAATTTTGAGTTCACTCACCCGATCCAAATCCTCCCGCAACACGGTGGTATGACGGGAATGGGGCGCCCAGAAAGTGTCATCAAATCCACGAAGCAAAATAGTACGCTTGTACTCCACCTCATGACGGTAAACCCCAAACAGTTTTTCCGGCAATTCCTGCTTTTTTACACCGTAGTGATAATAAAGCCCCGCCTGCGCGCCCCAGCAGATATGGAATGTAGAGTGCACATGGGTTTTGCTCCACTGCATAATTTGGCACAACTCGTCCCAATAATCCACATCCTCGAAATCCATTTTCTCCACCGGCGCACCGGTGATGACCATGCCGTCGAATTTTCTATCCTTAAGTTCGTCAAAACTTTTGTAAAAAGACAGCAAATGGTCTTGCGACACGTTTTTCGCCTGATGGGATGTGGTATGCATCAATTCCAAATTTACCTGCAACGGCGTATTCCCCAAAAGACGGCTCAATTGGGTTTCCGTGGCAATCTTGGTAGGCATCAGGTTCAAAAGCACGATTTCCAAAGGACGGATATCCTGCTGAGTTGCCCGGTTTTGGGTCATAACAAATATATTTTCCTGCTGTAAGGCTGAAGTAGCCGGCAGGTCGTTGGGAATCCGAATCGGCATAGGGTTTCTCCTTCGGTTACAAGATGCTCTTATTTTACCCTACTGTTTCCCGTTTGTCAATTCTTGTCCCCGGATAGTAGTACGCCAAAATCCCCTCATAGGTACTTCCCGCCACCGCCATGGCATCAGCGCCATACTGACTCATACCCACCCGATGACCTCTGCCGGAAGTTGTTACCGAAATGGTATCCCCCGATACCGTTACTGTAAAAGCAGTGGAATTTAAAGATAGCAAACTACGCAATTGCGTACCCATGTACAGTTTTCCTGCCACCATCATCGTTGCGACTCCCCCGCCTCGGGTATAACTCACCGCACCAAACCAATCTTTTGGCGCTCCGGTTAACTGTCTTCCCAAACAATATGCAAATTCCTTGGCCGTAAAGGTAACTGTATTTCGGAAAATATCTGCTCCCTCTTCTCCCGGACTGGCCACGGACTGCAAATACGGCACATGGGTTCCCCACACCGCCAAAGCATCTTCCGTTTTCCCTCCGGAGCAGGAAAAATAAGTGGCTTCAATCAATTCTCCCTCATAAATCAGCACTTCTCCTGCCGTTTCTGTAACCGCCTTCACCATTTTTTGTATCATTTCCGGTGTTGCCCCGCTTTCTTCGTATGCTTGTACCGACATATAGGCCTGACAACAACCGGAATCCGTGCAAATCGCCCCATCGGTATGCTTTTTTTGCACATCCCGACACCGGAGCGCGCAGGTTCTGCCCGCTACCGCCTGTGCCTTCAATGCCTCTATGGAAAAATCTGCCGGCATTTCCGCCATCAACACCCCCAGCACGTAAGTTTCCAATTCCAGCACCATAATGTCCTCCCCCTGAAGGACCGATACAAATTCCAATTTTTCTCCCTTTGGCGGAATCACTGCATCTTGCACCGTTTGACTTTCCGACGGCATGGTAACCGCTGTACTCAAGGGTGTTACCGCAACGCCGACACGAAATACCGTCCCCGGCATAAGTACCCCGATTAAAAAAGCGCCCACCATTTGCTTGACTTTTTCCTCCATACTTTCCCCTCCTTGTCTCCATTCTATCGGACAAGGTCTTTGGATTCTGCCGCAATCTGGCGAAACCCTCTTCACTTTTCTCCAAGTCCTTGACATCATGCTTTTGGGAAAGTATAATTTATGTCAGAAAACGTCGAAACGGAGGGAAACAATGAAAGCATGGAAACGCCTTCTGCCCATATTGCTTGTCGTTGTGGTGCTTTGCAGTATCGGGTGGTATTTATTTATTTATGACACCGCTTTCACACGGGATTTGTTCCTCTCCTCCGCCCGGCAGGCAGAAAGCCACGGAAACCACGGTCTTGCCACCTGGTTGTATGATATGGCTTACCTGCAATCCGGCAGCAAAAGCCAAGTCGCCATTGAATTAGCCCAGGCGCATAAAGAAAACGGCAATTATAGCAAGGCCGAATACACACTGTCTCACGCCATTGCCGAAGAAGCCACATTGGATTTATACATTGCCCTAAGCCAAACCTATGTGGAGCAAAACAAACTATTGGATGCCGTTACCATGCTGGATAATGTAAACTCCGATTTGAAACAGCAGTTAGAAGCCATACGGCCCGATGCGCCGGTAGCCACTCCAAAAACCGGCTTTTATACCCAATATCCCACCGTCACAGTGAAAGCCTCCGGCGGGACTCTCTATGTCTCCACGGATGGAGAATATCCCTCCATTCCCGACGACCTTTATACCGGCGGTATCACATTACCCGGCGGAGAAACCACAATATATGCTCTTTGCGTTGGTGACAACGGTTTGGTCAGTCCCTTGGCAATATTTGGCTATACCGTTCACGGCGTGATCGAGGAAGTTACGATTTCCGACCCTGCTTTGGAAGAAACCGTACGTCAAATGCTTCACCTAACCCCCGACGAACCGTTGATGACCGATGTCCTCTGGACCGTCACCTCCCTGACCGTCCCTTCCGAAACCACTGACTATTCCGCCCTTACTTACTTCCCGTATTTGAAGTCTTTAACCATTGAATCCGAAAACTTCAAAAATTTTCAGGTTTTATCCGGCTTGACCGCTTTGGAAGAACTTACCATTGCAGACTGCGATGTTTCCAATACCGACCTAACGATGATCGCGAGATTGCCAAACTTACGGAATCTAACCATACGCAACTGTATGCTTTCCAACATAACACCTCTGTCTGAATGCAAACAACTGGAAGTCCTGCGTCTTTCTCAGAATGCCATTCGGGATTTAACCCCCCTTGCAAACTTAGCCTCTTTACGTACCTTGGATTTGGAGCGCAATGCCGTGGAAGACTTAACCGCCCTAAATGCATTGGAAAATTTAGAAGTTTTGAATATTTCCTTGAATGCGCTAACCACTTTGGAATCCTTAACCGGTTGCGCTTCCCTGACCACACTCATTGCCGACCAGAATCAAATTGCAGATCTGCCCGTCTTATCTAACCCGCAAACCTTGACCTATCTCTCCCTTGCCGGGAATGCGCTTGCCTCTATAGACGGCTTGGAACACTACACTGCTCTGACAAATTTGAATCTTTCCAAAAATCAACTGAAAGACATTTCCAAGGTTTCTTCCCTGACACAGTTGACCAATTTTATTTTTTCCGGCAACAAGGTTACTACCCTTCCCACTATGCCTAATTCTTTGGTGTACATCGACGGCTCTGACAACCAAATTTCTTCTGTTTCTCCCCTGTCCGGTCTGCCCAAATTGAACATAGTGATATTAAACAACAACAAAATCTCCAATATCGACTCGTTGGCCAAGTGCCCCCTGATCTATCGGGTAGATGTTATGAAAAATCCCGTCAAAAACATTTCCAAACTCACTGAACTGAAAATCATTGTCAACTGCACTCCCGTATAAACACATCTCCGGATTCGGTAAATGCCGAATCCGGAGATTTTCTTATTGGTTTGTCTTTTCTTTCTGTTTTCGGAATGATTGTCATCAGCAGTGCCACATATTCAATGGGAAACATCAAGTTTGTTATTGTTCAGCTTGCGGCGTATCTTATCGGGTTTGTCTGCATGGCGGCACTGACAGTGATTGATTTTGAAAGTTTCGGCAAC
>JAZKZB010000115.1:0-2988 GCA_045612425.1 Faecousia sp. | reverse complement strand
GGCCACTGCCTGAATGAACGCCATGGGCAGATTCTTGGCAAAGGCCTCCGAAGTGCTTAAACCGCCGGGCTTGGTCACATATAAATCCGCGCTGTCCAGAAGTTGACTCATGTCGGTGACATAGCCCAAAATATGGACATTATTGTAATCTTCCAGTTTTTCTTGCAGGGTCTTACGCAAATGCCGGTTTGTTCCGCAAACTACAGTCATTTCCTGATCCGGTTGCAGTTGCTTTCCCAAGGAAACGGCCAGTTCTTTCACAGGCCCGCATCCCATACTGCCACTCATCATGACCAAGTGGGTGGAAGTTTCCTGAATACCAAATTTTTTCTTTGCCATATCTTTGGGTTTGTGAGAATACATGCTTTGTCGGATGGGCATGGTGCTGACGAACAGTTTTTCCGGTTCGATTCCCTCTGCCGTGTATTGGGCAATTAAAGTGGGAGCAGGGAGAAAGTACCGATCCATTTTACAGGAAGAAAGACCGGGATAGCAGGTGTAATCTGTAGCAACAAAAGCAGTTTGGATGGGCAAGGGCGTCTTTTTTAACATTTGCGTTACCAGCATTCCGGCAAAGACATGGGTACAAATCACAGTGTCATAGCCGTTATCCAAAATGTGCTTGCGGAGTTTTCCCGTTCCGGAGGCAAGTAAATGGTAGGCAGGGGAATGCTCGTCCAATACAGCCGGATGTTTTTCGGAAAAATCATAACCGATTTCAAACAATTTCGGTGTGTACCGATAGATGGCCACATGACCCCGGGAAACAATATTGGAAAAACTTTGCGAGGCAAATCCTAAGGAGTCGCAGATGTCACAAGCGACGCCATGGGCATCATAAATTTCTTTAATGGCTTTGGCGCAGGAATCATGCCCCGCGCCGGTATGGCAACTTAATAGTAAAACGCCCACGTCCGAAACCTCCTTCTTATAAGTATGGTTATGATAACATATTCTTTCCCGGATTTCTACAAAATTTTTAAGATATTCAGAAGTTCAAAAAGAATTCAAAAATAGCCTATTGACATTTTTAGCACTCTCTGTTATAGTGTGCTTAGCACTCCAAAGGGCTGAGTGCTAAAGAAGGGAGGAAATGTTTATGGAAATGACAGAACGCAAGAAGAAAGTATTGCGCGCCATTGTGGACTTATACATCCGTACGGCAGAGCCTGTGGGGTCAAAAGCCATTGCAGAAATGCCGGATATGAACTATTCCTCCGCAACGATCCGCAATGAGATGGCGGATTTGACTGCTATGGGGTATCTGGAACAGCCCCATACCTCCGCCGGACGGGTTCCCTCTGCCGCAGGGTATCGGTTGTATGTGGATGAATTGATGCTGGATTATCGCCTTAGTTTGGACGAAACCGCCACCATTAACTCTGCCATTGAAGAAAAAATGCAGAAGGTGGATAAATTAGTAGAGAAAGTTGCCAAATTGGTATCCCAGGCTACGGATTTGCCGGCAATTTCCATGGCCGCCCGGCAGGGGGATGCTACCATTACCCATTTCGAGTTGCTCCCTTCCGGAGATAGTGTGATTGCGGTGTTGATGCTCAGCAATGAGGAAGTGGTGAACAAACGGATTCGTTTGCCTGTTTCTTTGGAAGACAATGATTTAAAATTGCTTGGCGTTTTGCTCAATGCCACCTTGGTTGACCAGTATGTTTCGGAAATCACATCTTCCGTTGTGGAGCGCATTATGGCTTCTGCCGGTAAGGCAGGTGTGCTTGTGCCGGTGATTGTGGAATTTGCGTTGGATACCCTGCGGAAGCAAAGCGCTGCAAATATGGCAGTGGCGGGGCAGGCAAGGCTTTTGCAACTTCCGGAATATCGCAACATTGATAAGGCGCAACGAATGCTGACCACATTGGAGGAAGATGCCTTTGCGGATTTGCCTGCCATTATGCAAAATGCCAACGGCACAAAGGTGCTGGTAGGACCGGAAAATGTGGCGGAAGAACTGAAGGACACCTCTGTGGTTGTGACAAAATTCGACATTGGCGACGGTATGCAGGGCATGATTGGTGTGGTAGGACCCACCAGAATGGACTATGCAAAAGTAACGGCCCGGCTTAGTTATTTCGCAGAGAGTTTAAGTAAAGTGTTTGCCAAACCCGAGCAGCCCCAACTGCCGGAGGCAGCACTCCATGAGGAGGAATAACCGTGGCGAAGAAAAAGCAGGAAAATAAAGAAGCCGTAGAAGAAACGGTGGAAATTCCGGCAGAGGAAACGGCAGAAATTAACCCTTTTGAAGAGAAATATAATGTAGAGCACGATGCTCATCTGCGGTTGGCGGCGGAATACGACAATTTCCGCAAGCGCACTGTGAAGGAGAAGGAATCCTCTTATCAGAACGGAAAGGCGGATGCGGTAGAGAAAATTCTGCCGGTCTATGACAATCTGGCAAGAGCCCTGAAGCAGGAAACGGCGGACGAAGCCTTTAAAAAAGGCGTAGAAATGACCATGACCGAATTGGTAAAGATTTTGAATGCTTTGGGCGTGGAAATTTTCGGCGCAGAGGGCGATATATTTGACCCGAATTTGCATAATGCGGTGCTTCATGTAGAAGATGATACCAAACCCGAAAACACCATCACTCAGGTGTTCCAGCAAGGGTTTAAGATGGGTGAGAAAATTGTTCGCTTTGCCATGGTGCAGGTGGCGAACTAAACCGGTCATTGCGCAGATGCGCAAGGGAATGACCAACGTAAATTTGTAAACAATTTAACTTTCATATAGGAGGAAATTTATTATGGGTAAAATTATCGGAATTGACTTGGGTACAACCAACTCTTGTGTAGCCGTTTTGGAAGGCGGCGAGCCTGTGGTGATTGCCAATGCTGAAGGCGGCAGAACTACTCCCTCTGTGGTGGCATTCTCCAAGACCGGTGAACGGATGGTAGGTCAGGTTGCAAAGCGTCAGGCTGTGACCAACGCTACCCGTACCATTGGTTCTATCAAGCGGCACATGGGCGAAAACTATCA
>JAZKZB010000114.1:0-5128 GCA_045612425.1 Faecousia sp. | reverse complement strand
TCGTAAATATCCAAGATGTCGTTTCGCAAGGTGCATTGGGTTGACTTGTTGATATTTACAACAAATCCCCAAAGGATGCCTACCTCGCCAACAAAGAAGGTAATAATCACCCAATATTCTTTGATAAAATCGAGAATTTCCATCCAATCACCCCCTTATTTCCATCTGCCGTATGCGTATATAGAAAATCTGCCATTGATGTTTGTTTGTGCAACGGGTCTGTATAGATACGTTTGCCCCGCTTTCGTCGATTCTCGTTTGCCAACACCATCCATAATTACCGAAAAATCACTTTCCCAACTGATATGAACATCAGGCGCGCCAACAAAGGTGAACGGGAAGGAAGGAAATACAATTGCGGGTGAAGCAAACATACTTCCCCAAGAGAGGTCGATGTTTATTCCACTTACGGTGTGATACCCCCAACATTCCGCAAAGCCGCTATCCCACTTCCGAAAAGTCCATACGCCCGATGTGCCTTTCTCTACGATACGATCTTTTGTGTTGTCGGTATCTAAAAGTGTGTATGCGGTTGCGCTATCGGCCGTCCAGCGCCTCAATCCACCGTTTGCCGTAGAACCGGTCATACCAATATATCCTAAAGTACCGCTATTGTTTTGGAACCTGATAGTGGAAGCATTGGAATCATTATTTCGCTTTACTGTCAATACCGCTAAATTGTCATCCGATACGGTTGCGGCTTTCTTTAGAGTTGTGTTGCCATCTACTGTTAAATTCTTGCGTACACGTTCATCCCAAGCCACGTCCAGCAAGGATTCAGTTTCTGCTACCTTACCCATTGCAATGCCTTTGCCGCTATGATGAAAGTCCATGGTAACGGCGACCGTCGGCAGCACAAATTCTCTTGTGACGTGGGTGTAACTGTCGGTGATTTTGGCTACTGAGGTAAGGGTATTATCCGTTGGTACACCCGTAAAGGTGGTGGTTCCGCTGATGGTGTAGCTTGAGGAGGTAATGGTTTGGGTCACGCCATTCAAGGTAACTTGGATGGTTTTTGCGTTTTTATTATTTACCGACGCTACACTACCCTTAACTGTGGCAACGACAGTGGTTTCGTCCGCTTGTCTTGCAAGGGTAAACTCGGTAATCGAGGGATTGGAATATTCTCTGACAACAATATTACTGGACCACTTTGTAGCCGAGATTCCTCTGGAATCTGTGACGGTAACGAGTACATTGGTGTTGACACTGGATAAAGCGGCAGTGGTAAATTTGTTGCCACTGTAATTTTTTCTGTCAATGGCGGAGGAATACATCTTGATGGTGGCTCCATACAGAGAGGAAGCGGTAATTTCCACACTGAGGGTGGATTTTCCGTGAACATACTCTCCACTGAGCAAATTGTTTCCGGTGAGTTTTATTTCGCTGATGACGGGGGTATAACTAGGGACACTAACCGTTACGTCCTTGTAATAATCATCACCTATCATTGTTGCGCCGTTGAAAGTTCTGACACATAGCTGCAAGGTGCCGCTTGTGGCATTGGGGAATTGATTGGCGGTGGCAATATCAATGGTGAAGGTCTTGCTGGTTCCGATATCTTTTCCTAGGTCATACCAAGCACTGTTTCCAACCCTGTACCACAACTGATGAGTGAAGGTAGAGGCGGCTCTTGCGATGTTAACCGTCATTTCTCCACCAATCGTGGTGCCGCTAACGCTACTTATGGACGAGGCTCTTGGAATGGTTGTAAGAGCCATCGTGCCGCTTGCGCTTGCGTTGCCGCAGGTGTATGTTTGCCCCGCTTTATCCGTTACACTAAAACTAAAGGAAATAGTTTTTTTGCCATCGGCGCTATGTGCGATGCTCATTGTTCCGCTTGTAAGTGTAACATCGCTATAACCGTCGTAATTGGGGATTGTGCCCGTGTATTCAAAGCCATTAACATTCGCCACATAGGAAATGCTTGATCCCCAGCCTTCCCAATTCCAACCACCGCCCAGAGAAGAAAGAACAAAACTGAAAACTACCGAAGAAGTGTTGTTTTCTGTCGATGTACTTCTTTCGATAACATTTAATGTGAATTTGTGATGCCCTCTTGCGCCGTTTGCAGAAATACTTGCCACAACACCACCTCCTTATGTTAGTTTCGTAAAGGTTAGATTTCCCGATGGTCTTGGAATAAATCCAAAGTTTTGGAAACGAACCTTGCCGTTGGTTAGATTTTCCAGTTCAAAACTGTTGGGAGAAAACAGACCGATTCTGGTGTCATTTCTGTAAAATGCAATTTGGTCGTTTTCCAGTTTTAATTTCAGAGCACTGTTTCCCTCGCCAAATACCATGGTGCCGTTTTCAAAGCGGATATAATCGGTGAGAAGTCCCGTCTTATCATCGTGGGTTTCCACCGCAATTCTTTCTGCGTTCAATGTGCCCGTTGTAATAAAATCCGCATTGATCTGTCCATCTGCCGTAATCGCCGTTCTGTATGGACCGGAATAAGCATTCCCAGAAGCATTGTAGGAATACCCTAAGCCCTCTTTGTTCCAGCGCCACACTTTTGTTGCAATGGGGATCTCTTCGGAATCCAGAATGAGGATTTCATCGGGTTTCCCATCGCCGTTGGTGTCGTGTATGACCACATACCCACCGGAATTTCCGGCAATTTTATTGGTGGCTTCCAGAATTGCTACTTCAAGGGTCTTATAGACTCTATCAATCTTTTGAGAGGTGCTTTCAAACTTGTTGCTAAATTCGCTGGTGGTTTTGGTTTGTCCCTTGCACTCGATGTTGGCGTTGCAGCCGCCCCCAACCATTAAGGATTGGCTCATTACAAGTACGGTATGAGTTTCGCCGTCTTTGTCTAAAACCTTCAACGCGTCTCCCGCTTGTATTGCGGGATTCCCACGCCATTTTACTTGGCAAGGCGTGTATATAACGTTGTTTTTAATTTTGCTATATATATCATCGGCCATTTGATCCGTGATATATGGGTTTTCAAAGTTAATGTTTGTGCCGTTCGCGCCGTCGCCTCTTACAATGGGGTTGTCTTGCGTTCCGGTTGTGAGGGACGTAATGGTCAGCGGTTTATCGGTGGTTCTCTTAAACCCGCCCATATACTGTTGAGAACGGTCAATGAGAAGTCCTGTATCCGTGTACCAAGCAAGTTCCAATTCTCCGTTTCTGTCGAATCTTGCAAACTCTCCCAAACAACCTGCCACATAACCAATGGCTTGGGTGTAGGTAATATCCAAATTCGGAAAATTGGAAATGGGGTATTCCGGCAACGTGCGTTCTTTTAATACGACGCCGCAATTGCTAAGTAGTTGCTCTTTCAAGTCGTCGTATACAGCTTGCAACGTAGTTTCGTTTCCCACGTTGGGGATATATTTGCCGGTCATTTTGCAGAACCCGTCATAAGCCGTCAGTTTCAAATTCTTAAAATCATTGCTCGTTTCGGGCACAGCGCCGTAAAACACGCCGAGTGGCACTTTTTCATAATCGACGGGCACATCGCTGGTTTGCAACCATACCTCTGCTTTAAAACCTGCGCCGTCGTAATCAATATCCCTTGGAGGGTTCAGCAGATTTACCGTAATCTTATTAGAACAGGCACAACCCATTGTCAGAGCATCCGTAGAATTAACTAATTCATCTACCGCAATGTTCTGTATGGTTGCGCCTGTAATTTCGGTAGACGAGGCAATGAAAGTGAGTCTTAAAGCAAATTTTCTGTTGTCTGACAATATTCTGTTTGCATAATTTTCACTAACTAAATACATTTGCCACGCCTACCTTTCAATAAAGTTTGCAGAAAGCCCTTCCCACAAATATTTTTGCTTTTCGTTGTTCCACACATACATTGGAGTTGAACGATCACCAACGTAAAACTCTCCCTCACGATAGGTACCGTCGTGTGCGTCTGGATAACGAATTGTAAAGAAAACATCGTCCATCGCCTTTAGCAGTGCCGACATTTCCGCTGGTTCCATAGGCGGCCAAGTGCAATTTAACTTGCGCTTGACCGCTATTCTGTCGCGGAACATATATCCTTCTTGATTTCGCCCAGCTCCGTCCTCCGAGTCAAGGTCGTAAATATCCCAAGTTAGCGTCTTGGGGTCTGCTATATCAATCTTATTGATTTGTAGAATTGCCATATAACCTACCCCCTTACACTAACAACGGGCTTGCGCCTGTTTGCATTACTCTGCCGTTGTGATATTGAATGACCTTTTCGCCAACCACGTCTCCGTCAATCTCATTGATGATTCGAATGGTTTGCGAACCGCCGGTGCCACCAGAATTAGCGGCAACCATTGCACGATATACGCCGGCTTCAATACCAGCAACAATCTGATCGTTGTTGGCAACGGCAGTCTTTCTGCCGATAGAACCCACAAGTTCCGGACCTGCTTCACGGGCAACGAACATTTCGCCAACAGATGGGAAACCACCGGACGCGTAAGTGTACCAACTAAGGTTTGGCCACCCAGACAATCCAAGGGCTTCAAAGACTTTTTTCTTGTCGGAGGAAACCCAAGTGCTGAACGAAACATCAAGACCAATGCTCTGGAATTTAGGCATTTTAATGTTCGACAAGGCCTTTGTGATGCTATTGGCATAACCGCTCCAAGCAGATTCACTAAAAGTTTTTTTCGCCAAGTTTGAAATGTCTTCAAACAATTTTTCGAAGTTCTCAACAAACGCGTCTTTGATCTTGTAAAACTTGTCAGAAACCTCGTTGGCATAGCCTTGAACGGCATCAACGCCCAATTTCCCAAACTCCTTCGACGGAGAATGAGAATCTTGTGTTTCAGCTACTACGCCAAGGCCGGACTGAACCATTTGCTTAAACGCTTTTTCGGCATTATACTGAGCGTCTATAATCCCCTGCGTATAACCGGCAACTGCATTCTTTCCTTCTTCTTGCAATTGGGGGGAGGCTTCGGCGCTGGCTTGTACCGCGGCTTGCAAAAAAGCGGCCATTGTTCCTTCCCCCGCCGTGGATGCTTCCATGCCAAGAGATTCTTTTGCCTCTTTCAAAGATTTGAACAAAGGATCAGAAATGTCATTCTTAAAAGATCGCGTCACGGCTTGGGCATAATCTTCTTGATTGGTATACCATATTTTTTCCCACCAATGCATTTGGCTCCACTCATTATCGCTTCCG
>JAZKZB010000113.1:0-4507 GCA_045612425.1 Faecousia sp. | reverse complement strand
AATGCTTCGCTATGCGGTGTTAGAACATAGCGGACCGATTGCCGTGCGGTATCCCCGCGGTGGAGATAGAGCAGATATTCCCAGCGCATGGCATAAAAACGGAGACCGGGTTTTCTGCCATAGACGGTCTGAGGATGTTGCAATATTGACTTACGGCACGTTAACGGACAATGCGTTGCAGGCAGCAGATTTGCTTGCAAATCGTAATGTAAAGGTTTCTGTATTGCGTTTATTGCAAATCCAGCCATTGCCTATGACTGAGATTTTGGAAAACTTAAAAAATTGCAAAAAGGTATTCGTATTAGAGGAAACGGGAAAATTCAGTGGAATTTGGGAAGAGGTTTCCGCAAATTTGCACCATGTTTTGCCGGATGCAAAGGTTTTTCCCTTGAATTTAGGAGAAAATTTTGTATCCCATGGTAAGATGGATACTTTGTATGAAACTTGCGGATTGGATGCGGCATCGATTTGTAACCGTGTGTTGGAGGAATGTCAAATTGAAAATTAAAAAACGTTTGGACGTTCTTCTGACAGAACGGATGTATGCAGAGAGCCGATCCAAAGCCCAAGCCATTATTATGGCCGGGCAGGTGTATGTGGGTGGACAGAAAGCGGATAAACCCGGTATTTCTTATGAAGAAACCGTGGAAATTGAAGTGCGTGGGGATGTTTGCCCCTATGTCAGCCGTGGAGGGCTGAAACTGGAGAAGGCGTTACGGGATTTTGGGGTAAAACCCGAAGGGTATGTATGCAGTGATTCCGGGGCCTCTACCGGTGGATTTACGGATTGTCTGCTACAGCAAGGTGCGTCCAAAGTCTTTGCCATTGACGTGGGATATGGGCAATTGGACTGGAAGATTCGTTCCGATCCCCGGGTAGTGGTTATGGAACGTACCAATATCCGTTATGTCACTTTGGAACAGTTGGGAGAACCGTTGGATCTTTCTGTTGTGGATGTAAGTTTTATTTCTTTGAAAATTGTACTTCCTGCGATTAAGGAATTGCTGAAACCGAACTGCGGTCAGGTGCTTTGCCTGATTAAGCCCCAGTTTGAGGCCGGCAAGGAAAAAGTGGGGAAAAAGGGTGTTGTCCGTGAGCCTGAAACCCATAAAGAGGTGCTGGACCAGTTTGTATCTCTTGCAAAAGAACTGAATTTCACTATTTTGGGATTGACTTATTCTCCGGTAAAAGGACCGGAGGGAAATATTGAATTTTTAGGGCATTTGTCGTTGGCGGACATTCCCGGGATAGAACCGGATACGGCACAAGTGGTAGCCGATGCCCATACTGCATTGAAAGGGTGAGCCTTTGTGAAAAAAGTAATACTGACACCAAATCCGTATCGGGACAAGGGGTTTGAAACCGTTCGGGAGGCTTACCGGATTTTAACTCAGGCCGGTGTGGATGCGAAAATTTGCCTGCCTTTTGAAGTGGATAAATCCTTTGACTTGCCAAAGGATTTGCATTTTTCCAGACTGGATAAGGAATTGAGCACCTCGGAACTAATTATCTGTTTCGGTGGTGATGGCACCATTTTGCACATGGCAAAAACCGCAACAAGAGCCGGCATTCCCATTTTAGGGGTAAATATTGGCACCATGGGTTTCATGGCAGAATTGGAAAGCACCGAACTGGAGCAACTCAAACGTATTGCGACCGACGATTATACATTAGACAGTCGTATGATGTTAGATGTAACCGTGCTTCGGGACAGAGATATTATTTTCCATGATATTTGCCTGAATGATGTGGTGATCACAAAAGGTGCAGTGGCAAGGATTGTGCATCTTTCCATTCAGTGTGATGGTGTCGAAGCCATGGAGTGTAACGGCGACGGTGTGATCGTTGCTACGCCCACCGGTTCTACGGCTTACAGTTTGTCTGCCGGAGGCCCTATTGTGGAACCGGAAGCCCATAATATCTTGATTACGCCTATTTGCTCCCATGATGTCACCAGCCGGAGCATGGTGGCTTCGGAAAATCGGGTAATTACCGTGGGTTTAACCCGCAACGCCAGACGAAATGCATTTTTAAGTGTGGATGGGGGAAAGGCTCTGCGGTTGAACATGGGAGATGTAGCAACCATTCGGGCCTCTCAACTGCAAACAAAATTGATTCGGCTGAAACAGCGCAGTTTTTATGATGTGCTTAACTTAAAATTTAAGAATTCCAAATGAGGATGAGAATATGAAGGTCCAAAGACAAGCGAAAATTATGGAGATTATCTCCAATAAAAATGTGGAAACGCAAGAACAACTCCTTGCGGAATTGACAAAAAGTGGATTTCAGACGACCCAAGCGACCATTTCCCGGGATATTCGGGAAATGCGCATTGTGAAGGAAATGACCAATTTCGGTACTTATCGCTATACGGTTGCGACTGAGGAAGTCAGTGGCAGTTTTACCGGAAAACTCAATACCATTTTCCGGGAATGTATTATCGGTTATGATTATGCGCAAAACCTGATTGTGGTCAGAACTTTGCCCGGTCTTGCATCTGCTGCGGCTGCGGCCATCGACTCCATGAATATGAGCGTGGTGGTGGGCAGTATTGCCGGAGACGATACGGTATTGATTGTCATGCGCGATCACAATGCTGCTGCTGTATTTTGTGGTGAAATTAAGAACCTTTTGAATCGATAAAGATAGGTGGTGAGGGCAATGCTGAGCCTTCTGCACATTGAAAATATTGCGGTGATTGAATGTTCGGACATTTCCTTTCATGGGGGATTCAACGTTCTTACCGGTGAAACCGGCGCCGGTAAATCCATTGTGATTGACGCCATTTCTGCCATTTTAGGAGAACGCGCTTATCGGGATATGATTCGCACGGGGGAGCAGAAAGCCTCTGTTCGGGCAGTCTTTACGGATGTACCGGAACTTTCGTGGTTTGCAGAAAACGGTGTAGAATATGACGCAGAGACTGTTATCTCCCGGGAAATCTATTTAGACGGGAAAAATGTCTGCCGGGTTAACGGAGCGTTGGTTTCCGTGTCTATCTTGCGCAAACTGGGGATTCAGTTGATTAATATTCATGGTCAACATGATTCCGCATCCCTTTTTGAGGAAGAGAACCACCTGTCATTTTTAGATTCTTTTGGAAGTCACAGTCAGTTATTGGATGACTATACGGAAAGATATAACGCGGTTTTGTCTCTTCGCAGAGAAATGGATGGGCTGACCATGGATGAAGGGGAAAAACTGCGAAAAATGGAGATGCTTCGCTATCAAATTGGAGAAATCGAAAAGGCCAATTTGACAATCGGGGAAGATGAGGCGTTGGAAGAGCGCAGAAAACTTCTGCAAAACGCGGAAAAAATCGCTGACGGCATGTATGATGCGGTGGAAAATCTATACGGAAGCGACGATACAGACGGCGCAGCGACGATGCTTTCCAACGCAGAACGGGCTTTGGCGCGGATTTCTAAATTTAGCGAAAATATTTCAGAACTTCATGAAAAAATAGCCGACCTTATGTATCAGGTGCAGGATGTGGCGGAAACCGTTCGGGATGCCCGGGACGATTTGCGCTACAGTGCCGATGAACTGGAACAAATTGAGTCTCGCCTGGATGTGATTCATAAACTCCGCAAGAAGTACGGCGCAGATTGCGGGGAAATTCTTGCGTATTTGGAAAACGCAAAAACGCAACTGGATGAAATCGAATTTGCAGACGACCGTTTGGAACGTCTGAAGGGTAAATTGGAAACCGCAGAAAAGCAGGCGTGGGACAGCGCCCGTGCTTTGCGTGATAAACGTCAGGTATCTGCAAAGGCTATGTCTGCGCGAATTTTGTCGGAACTGGATCAACTGGATATGCCGAAGGTTTCCTTTGAATGCCGTTTTGAAGAGACGGAACTGACTGCCAAAGGGGCGGACAGTATTGCATTTTATATGTCTGCCAATGCGGGAGAAGATTTGAAACCCTTAAGCAAGGTGGCCTCCGGCGGTGAATTGGCAAGAATTATGCTGGCGCTGAAGAATGTGCTGGCAGAGCAGGACCATGTGGCAACATTGGTCTTTGATGAAGTGGATACCGGTGTTTCCGGCCGTGCCGCCCAAAAGGTGGCGCAGAAACTTCGTAGTGTTGCCCAGTATAAGCAGGTTCTGTGTGTGACTCATTTGCCCCAGTTGGCGGCGTTGGCCCAGACCCATTTGCTGATTTCCAAGGAAGAACGGCAGGGGAGAACCTACACCAGCGTAACACCGTTGGACTTGGAAGGCAGAAAGCAGGAACTGGCCCGCATCATCGGTGGCGCCCGAATTACCGAAACGACCTTAAAAAGCGCGGAAGAAATGTTGCAAGTGTAAAATAGGAACCGTAAAACTCAATATTTAGACGGGAAAGTGCTATCGGAAGAATTCTTCCTTGACAAATCCGTACTTTTTCGCTAAAATGAGCACAACGCATAGATGGGAAAAAGTAAGCAAAACCGTGTTTTACAGAGAGTTGCCGGTGGGTGCAAGGCAACAGAAACCTTTGCCCAAATACCTCCCGGAGCGGGCT
>JAZKZB010000112.1:0-5538 GCA_045612425.1 Faecousia sp. | reverse complement strand
CATGGGCACCAGCACCCGAAGCATCGCTACCGCGTCCGCCGTGGCATAGGCTTCGGCAAAAGCCTTGGTTTGGGGCGCAACCTCCACGCCTGCGCGCAACTGCTCCTGCGCCTGACCAAGAAAGCCCCCGCTGGCGGAGATAGCCGCAGAAATATCCGCTTGGGATGCCTGAGGAAATTGCCGTTGCAATTCTTTTTCCATCAGTTCCGGTGAGAGCGCCTGCAATTTTAGTTCCATGCAACGGGACCGGACGGTGGGAAGCATCTTCTCCGGCACATCCGCCAAAAGAAGAAAAATCCCGTAAGCCGGCGGCTCTTCCAGCACTTTTAAAAGGGCGTTTTGCGCCTCTACGCGCATATCCTGCGCCCGGGGAAAAAGGTATACCTTTTTTTCCGCCTCATTGGGTACCACATACATGTCCGCCCGGGCCTGGCGAACCAAATCCACGGAAACCGTCTTTTTTTCCGGATCATCCACCGTAATCACGTCAGCATGATTCCCCGAAAGGACTTTTCTGCATGCGCTGCAGGTTCCACAAGGGCGATTTTCTCCCCGACACACTGCCGCCATGGCCAAAAGACGGGCAAGGGTATGTTTTCCCGAACCCTTTGGCCCGGAAATCAAATAGCCGTGAGAAATTCGTCGGCCGTCAATGGCGGTACGCAGATTCTTCTTCAGTTGTTCATTTCCCAAAAGCGCTTCCAGCCCCATAACGGCCTCCTTCCCGAACCATCTCTATCATGATAGCATAATTTTGCAAAAAATGCTATGCTTTAGCCCCACAAAGCGGACAGCATGGGAATCACTTGCTTTTTCCGGCTCATCACCTTGGGCAAAAATACCGTCTGCTCCTTGGGGGATACATTAAATGCCTGCCGGATGACCTCATCCTCGCCCAAATACAAAATTTGCGTACCTTCCAGTAACACGTCGGTGAGCATCAAAATCATCATGGACAATTTTTTCTTTTCCATATTTTCCCGCATCAATGCCAAAAACTCGTCCTTTCGCTCCAGCATTTTCGGGCTGTCCACGCAGGTAATTTGCGCCACTGCCAAATTATAACCGGCAATATGAAACTCTTTATAGTCGCTATATAGCAAGTCTTTCGCCGTTTTTGTTTCCGTGGAGGCAGAGAAAATCTCCCGTCCCAGTTCTTCCAGAGAAACATTGGCGATTCTTGCCATGCGCTGAGCCGTCCGAATATCCCGTTCCGTGCAGGTGGGGGATTTGAACATGACCGTGTCCGACAAAATCGCCGCAGCCATCATGCCTGCCATTTTTTCCGAGGGCATCAAGCCCTTATCCTGAAACATTCCGGCAATGATGGTATTGGTAGAACCCACCGGCTCATTGCGCACAAAAATCGGATTGGTGGTTTGAATGTCCGCAAGGCGATGATGGTCAATAATTTCCAGAATTTCCGCCTCTTCCAATCCGGGAACGGACTGGGAAGCCTCATTGTGGTCCACCAGCACCACCCGTTTTCTTCTGGGCCGCAACAAATGGTAGCGAGTGAGCACACCGACTACTTTTTCATTTTCGTCCAGCACGGGATAACTGGAATACCGATGCTTCAGCATCTGCTCACGCACATAATCCACCCGGTCTTCCAAATGGAAACAAATCAACGTCTGTCCCTTGCAAATCCGCCCGATGGGCGTAGACTGGAAAATCAGGTGCGCCGCGCGAAATGCATCATAAGGCGTGGAAATCACGCAGGTTTTCGTGGGTTTTGTCCGCAAATGCTCCGGCATCTCTGTTTGACAAAGCACCAGACAATTTACATTTTCTTCCAGCGCCCTTTCCATCTGCTCCGGCTGATACCCGCACAAAACCACACTGTCCGGCAAAAAGCATTGCTTGCTTTCCCGATTCTGAGGCAGGGCAATGGCCACTTCTCCGGAAATCTCGTCCACCCCGTCGCCGGCATCGTTTAGCACCTTGCCTTCCAATACAGAAAGCACATTAAACAAGGGCACGTTATCCAATTTCCCGGCAGAAACCAGACTCATATTATAGTTTGCCACATCGGTACGGGAAAGCATGCCATATAAACTCCCGTCTTCATTGGCAATGGGAATGGCGTTAATGCCGGTTTGTTGCCCCAATTCTTCCCATGCCCGTCCCATTGTCACCGCTGTAGACAACACGGGAGGGCGGTCAAACTCCAAATCTTTTACCTGGGTATGCATGCTATGAATCCGCTGAGGAGGGGAAAACCCGAACTTATCCAGCACGATTTGGGTTTCATCCGACACGCGACCCAAGCAGGCTGCTTCATATTCCCGGTCGCCCAGCGCATTGCGCAAAGCCGTATATGCCATGGCCGCCACAATGGAATCCGTATCCGGATTTCGATGGCCCGTTACATAAATCGTATCCATAAAAATTCCTCCTTTTCAGGCAGTTGATATTTCCTAATTTTCCGTCACTTCGCCTGCCAGACTTCTTTCAAACAATCGGGCAATTTGTCCTTGGTCCATTTTTTGACCCAGCGCCCACATCAATTTGGTCATGGCCGCTTCTGTGGTCATATCCCGACCCTGAATCACGCCCATTTCCAGTAATTTATTCCCCACCTGATAAACACGCAGGTCAGAACTGTCATACAAACACTGGGTTGTCACCACCACGCTGATACCATCTTCCACACATCGGCGGATGCTTTTCAGTTCCCGACTCAGCACATTGATGCCACCCAAGCCAAAGGCTTCAATGACAATCCCTTTATACCCCATGGCGCCCAGCATATCAAAAATCGCGCTGTTCATTCCCGGGGTCAATTTCAGTAAGAACACATCTTTGCTCACATCCGGCAGCAAGGTCGCCGTTCCTGCCTGACCGGGCAATCCCCGTTCATCAATCACCAAGCCTCGATTGCTGACTCTTCCGGCATAGCGGGCGTTCACGCTTTCAAATGCAGAAAATCCGGAGGCCCGAACCTTTACCGCCCGACAGCCTAACATCACCTTGCGGTCGAATGCAAGAAAAACGCCCCGTTTCCCCGAAGATGCCATAGCAAAAGCAGTACGTAAATTATCCGGCCCATCGGAAAGGATATCCGAAAGAGGCAACTGCGAACCGGTAAATACCACGGGCAAGTCAATATTCGGCAACATAAAGGTAACGGCAGAGGCGGTATAGGCCATGGTGTCCGTGCCATGGGAAACCACAATGCCGTCAACGCCCAACCGTCTTTCGTAAATCCGGCTTGCCAGCACTTGCCATTCCTCTGGACGGATATTGGAAGAGTCCAAACACATCACATCTTCCACCACAATATCATAATAGGTTCTCAGTTGCTCCAATTCCCGTTCCATCACGTCACTGCGGTGCGGTTGCAAGCCTTCCGCGCCTGCCACCGACGCGATGGTACCGCCGGTGGTCAATAATAAAATCTTTCTTTTTCCGTTCATGGTATTCTCTCGCTTCCCTGTGGAAATCGCCAAGCCTCCGCATAGTAAAGTTATTATACCTTTATTGTAAAAAAATAGCAAGATAAAATACGTTTTGCTACAGGATTGCTCTTGCTTTTTCTTTCATTTCTATATAAAATATACATGAAATTGTATAAAAGATATGGAGGTTCTCATTATGAACGTACTGGTTACCGGCGGCGCCGGCTACATCGGCTCCCACACCTGCGTGGAACTGCTCAACAGCGGTTACGGCGTTGTGGTCATCGACAATCTGTGCAACTCCAACCCCAAAAGTTTGGATCGGGTAAAGGAAATCACCGGCAAAGACTTTTTGTTCCACGAAGGAGATGTGCGGGACGAAGCCCTGCTGAAGAAAATTTTTGCGGAAAACGAAATTGGCTGTGTCATCCATTTTGCCGGCCTGAAAGCCGTTGGCGAAAGTGTTTCCATTCCCTGGAAATACTATGACAACAACCTGAACTCTACTTTGGTTCTGACCAAGGTCATGGAAGAAGTCGGGATGAAAAACATTATTTTCTCCTCTTCTGCCACCGTTTACACTGCCGACAACGAAATGCCCCTGCGGGAAACTTCCCGCACCGGCAACTGCACCAATCCCTACGGCTGGACAAAATACATGACCGAGCAAATCCTCTCCGGCATGGCCCATGCCGACAAAGAATGGGGCATTGTGCTTCTTCGCTACTTTAACCCCATCGGCGCCCATATCAGCGGCCGCATCGGGGAAGACCCCCGTGGCATCCCCAATAACCTGATGCCCTATATCACCCAGGTTGCCATCGGCAGACGGGAGCAACTCAGCATCTTCGGCAACGACTACGACACCCCCGACGGCACCGGCGTTCGGGACTATATCCATGTGGTGGATTTGGCCAAGGGTCACGTTGCCGCAGTCAAATATGTGCTGGAAAACAAGGGTTGCGAAGTCTTTAACTTAGGTACGGGCGTGGGTTACAGCGTGCTGGACATGGTAAACAGTTTCTCCGGCGTGAACAACGTTCCCGTTCCTTATGTGATTGCCCCCCGTCGTCCCGGTGATATTTCCACCTGCTATGCCGACCCCGCCAAGAGCGCAGAAAAACTGGGCTGGAAAGCGGAAAAGACTCTGGACGATATGTGCCGTGATTCTTGGAACTGGCAAAAGTCCAACCCCATGGGTTACGGAGAATAACCCTTTTCTGTATGATTTTTTACAAAAAATTCCCAAAAACTTTCTCCTTTTGTGTAAAACGTACACTTTACAACCAACATCGATTATAGTATAATTGATTTGTATGGTGTTTCTTTCCATACATAAAAAATGTCTAATATACTGCAGTGCAGTAATTTTTGAAATGGAGGAATTTCCAATGTCCGTTAAAGTTGCTATCAATGGTTTTGGCCGTATCGGCCGTCTGGCTTTCCGTCAGATGTTCGGCGCTGAAGGTTTTGAAGTTGTTGCTATCAACGACCTGACCTCTCCCGCTATGCTGGCTCACCTGCTGAAGTACGACTCCACTCAGGGCAATTATGCTGCTCAGGGTCATGTTGTGGAAGCCGGCGAAGACCACATCGTTGTAGACGGCAAGAAGATCACCATCTACGCTAAGGCAAACGCTGCTGAACTGCCCTGGGGCGACCTGGGTGTAGACGTTGTGCTGGAATGCACCGGTTTCTACACTTCCAAGGCCAAGGCTCAGGCTCACATCGACGCCGGCGCCAAGAAGGTTGTTATCTCTGCTCCTGCCGGCAACGACCTGCCCACCATCGTTTACAATGTTAACCACGAAACCCTGACCAAAGATGACCACATCATCTCCGCCGCTTCCTGCACCACCAACTGCTTGGCTCCCATGGCTAAGGCTCTGAACGACCTGGCTTCCATCGAGTCCGGCATTATGTGCACCATCCACGCTTACACCGGCGACCAGATGATTCTGGACGGTCCTCAGCGTAAGGGCGTCCTGCGCCCCAGCCGCGCTGGTGCTATCAACATCGTTCCCAACTCCACCGGTGCTGCTAAGGCTATCGGCCTGGTTATCCCCGAGCTGAACGGCAAGCTGATCGGCGCTGCACAGCGTATCCCCACCCCCACCGGCTCCACCACCATGCTGAA
>JAZKZB010000111.1:0-6891 GCA_045612425.1 Faecousia sp. | reverse complement strand
CCTTGTAGGGGCCGATGGCGTTATTAAATTGCACGCGGTAACCCTTATTTACCTGCACTTGACCGTGATCGTCTACCCAGGGAACGCGGAATTCCACAATTCGATCGGGCATGGTCAGTCGTTCCAAAAGCGCCTCCCGACGGTAGAGGTCCTCGTTTTTCTCAATTGCAGGGCGCAAAGAGTTCAAAACCTCTTTTACCGCCTGATGAAATTCGGGCTGATTGGGGTTTTGGGCAATGACTTTTTCTAAAATTTCGTCTACGTAATTCATGCTGTCAAGTCCTTTCGGAAAAAGATTGGCATTATTGTATCACATCCACATGGAAAAAACAATAGTTTTCCTGCGAAAAACATTTTCTGTTTTTTGCAAGATTTTCGGGGAAAATTCACAAAATGTTTTCTTCCCTATTCAGAAAAGCCGGGGTAAAAAACTTTACTTTTGCTATTTTTTCGGTTATGATAGGAAACAATAACCCGGAAAGGAAGAAAAATAGATGAGCGACCAACAAAGACCCACTCGCCGCAAACCGAGTGTGATCTATATTATTTTGATTTCTTGCTTTGCTTTGGTTTTTCTTGTGTGCGCTGTGAAGTTGGGAAGTTATTGGATTCAATCGAACCGCATAGAAAATGAGTATGACGAACTTTCCAGCATTAAAAACAGTATTCAAAACAGTATTAACCAATCTCCCGGTTCCTCTGTAGGGGGCAGTCAGGGCGGTACCGGTGAAACGCCTGACCCGGATACTGGGGAAGCCCCGGAGGAAAAGGTGATTTTGCCCCAGTTGGCGCCGATTTATCAGTTAAACAAGGATATGGTGGGCTGGATTCATGTGCCGGGTACGAAAATAGACTATCCGGTTATGCAGACTCCGGAAACCCCGGATTTTTACATCAATCACAATTTCTATAAGAAAGCCAGCGACTGGGGCGCGATATACGCCAGGGAGCAATGCGATGTGTTTACGCCTTGTGATAATGTGATTCTTTACGGTCACCACATGGACGACGGCTCTATGTTTGCCACCCTGATGAATTACGCAGACCAAGCATTTTGGGCGCAAAATCCTACCCTTTCTTTTGATTCTCTTTATGAGCAGCGGGAATATCAAGTTTGGGCGGTATTCAAAACCAGCGCCATTCCCGGAAAGGGATTTTCCTATCATCTGTATAACAA
Organism: Faecousia sp.; assembly: GCA_045612425.1. Lineage (GTDB taxonomy): Bacteria > Bacillota > Clostridia > Oscillospirales > Oscillospiraceae > Faecousia. The sequence continues at coordinate 5,714 of JAZKZB010000111.1, read as the reverse complement.
TTTTAAAAGTGAAAGTGTATTCCGGGAATTTGTGGAGCAGGTGCAGGATCTGGCCTTTTATGATACCGGAATTGTTCCGGAGTACGGCGATCAATTTGTTACATTATCCACTTGTGAATATACGTTGGAAGACGGGCGTTTTGTGGTAGTGGCGATTAGAAAGCCCAGCGCAGAATAATGGTTATGATAAAAACCGCAGTTCTTTTGAACTGCGGTTTTTTGTACGCAAAGAGGTGTTTTAGAACAGATTTTGGAAGAAATCTTTTTTGCGCAGGTAGAAGACCAACAGCACACAGCCCCCCATTAGGAAACCGGCGCTGATGCCAAACAAGGCGTTCGGTACGGACGGGGAAGAAACTTCTCCGGGCGTGGGAATCACAACGGACTGTGCAGAGGGAATGGTGACGGGAGGAACGCCGGGGGCGTTTAAATAGTCCAGGGTCACTTCCGTGGTGGTGTCATGGGTCAAAACACCGGTAGGGGTGAAGTAGTACCAGTCGTTGTCCACATACTTCCATTGGGTTGCCCGGGAGCCGTCCATAAATTGGTAAAATGTCATATTGGCAAAGGTGAACCAGCCTTCTTTGATGTTGCCGGATTCATAGAAAATCCAACTGTCGCCGTGATGGCCCCAACCTTCCGTGCCGGTGTAGGCGGTTTCGTATTGGGCATATAAAACGATGTTTTCTGTAAATACAGTGTCCGGGAGCAATGGCTCGGTACCTTCTTTGTCCAAAGACCAGCCTACGAAATTGGCGCCGGCCTTGGTAGCGGAGGGCATACAATCCAAACTTTCTGATTTGGAAAGAACCGTGCGGTTTAGTTCGGCAGTACCGCCGTTGCCGTCAAAAGTGACGGTTATGTAAGGATTCCAGTCGGTTACCACCCGCATTTGAGAATTCCAAAGCGGAACAGAGGCTTCTATGGGTTTGACTTCCCCGTTTTCCAACACATAGGTGGTCACCTTGGCGGTGATGGCAAGGCGATAAGTGCCTGCAGATAAATTGCGGAAAGCAAAGTGGCGGTCCAGTTGCCAGTTATTCAAATCCACTACGGAACCGTAGCCATCCAGACTTCCGGACATAATGGGGGTTTGGCCCTCTGTGAAAGCGTTGTAAACGCTGACGTTCACGCTGTCAATTTGACAGCCGTTGGAGGAGACCACTCCGCGAATCAGGTGCCCGTTGCCTTTGCGCAGGGCGGTGGGGACATTTAAATTTTGGATTTGCAGGTCTTCATAGCAGGGTGCAGCATAGGTCAAAGTTTCCGCGGTCACGTAGGTGCCATCACTAAGGGCGTACCAGTAATTTCCTTCCGGGGTTTTCAGCAGGGCGTTTACCTGCACCATGTTTCCGGCCAGCAGAGGAATTTGGGCTTTTTCGGAACAAGAAACGCCCGTGTCCCAGGGCTGCAAATAGGCATCGGTGTTGGTGTTGACCATGGCATACATGGATGCGGGGTAATATTGGCACATATCCCCGTAGTTTTTCACGCCAAAGTAGGCAATGCCGTCAAATACAGTCCAGCGATTGTAGATGTCGCAAAAAGTATCGATGGAGCAGGAAATGGCGGTGCCCTCCGGATAGTAAGTGCCGTCAATGGAGGTACTGTAACATTCCACATAATAAACCTGACCATCTAAAATGGCGTGAACCATCACCGCGTGGCCGTAGATACTACCCAAGGCAGTGCTGGTGCGTTCAAAACCAATGATTAAATTGTAGGCGTCAACGGTACCGTTTTGGGTGATATGGTTCAAAGCGGAGCGCAGGTCATATTGGGATGCGCTATAGCATTGAATGCGGTAGCCACCGCTGGTGGTACCACCCATATACCGGTACATATCAAATTCATCTTTTCCGTCCCGGCAGTGCATAACCGTGTCGATGCCCAGCAGGTAGGCTTGCCAGCCAACCAAGGTGGCGCACCAGCCGTTAAAGGAACTTAGTCCGGCGCATTGTCTGGCCTGACGGTAAGTGGTGGTAATTTGTTTCTTTATTTGTTCTGCGGCAGAATCCGTAGAGGCTTGGGCCGGAGTGGGAAGTAATGCCGCAATCAAAACCAACGCCAGAAATAGTGACGCTATTCGAATTTTCAAAACGTTCCAATCCTTTCCAAAGTTGTTTCCGAATTTTTCCAAACTTGTTACAAATTGTAACACATTGGAAACAAAGAATCAAGTCCTTTTTTGGAAAGCGAAAAGAAAGTTTTGACTTTTGTATTGATTTGTTAAAAAACGAGGATATTTTGTCTTAAAAAGTTACAAAAAAACAAACCCGATATTGCTTCCAACGAGAAACAGTATCGGGTTTGCTGGGTTAATGCACACTGACGGATTTTCGCATCGTGCTGATAGCGCCCTTTTCCAGACGGGAAACCTGGGCTTGGGAGATGCCCAGAGAACTGGCCACCTCCATTTGGGTCTTTCCATCGTAAAACCGCAGGGAAAGAATTTGTTGTTCCCGGGGACTTAGGGTACGGAAGGCATTTTGCAGTGCAATATGCTCCATCCAGTTGTGTTCTGTGTTTTTGGTGTCCCGCACTTGATCCATCACCGTCAGGGGATCTCCGCCATCGGCGTACACCGGGTCATACAAACTCACCGGCGCGCAAACGGCATCCAAGGCCTCGCTGACATCCGCAATGGGAATGTCCAGTTCTCTGGAAATTTCCTCCATGGTGGGTTCCCGACCCAGGCGTAGTTGCATGGCTTCTTTGCATTGCAGTACCCGATAGGCCACGTCCCGAATGGAACGGGAGACCCGGATCGCGCTGTTGTCTCGCAAGTATCTGCGAACTTCACCGGCAATCATGGGCACGCCGTAGGTGGAAAAGCGGACTTGCTTGGTAGGGTCGAAATTGGAGATGGCTTTCATCAGACCGATGCAACCGACCTGAAATAAATCGTCGGGATTTTCACCCCGACTGCTGAATCGCTGAATGACGCTGAGAACCAAACGCAAGTTGCCTTCGATGAGCGTTTGTCTTGCGCCTTCGTCTCCTTGGTTTGCTTTTTGCAGTAATGCATCCATTTCCTCATGGGTTAATTGGGCCAGGTGGGCGGTGTTTACACCGCAGATCTCTACTTTTCCCTGCATGGCGTTCCTCCTGTGAAAAGCACTTGATAAAAGTATTTCCCCGGGAGGAAAAAAGATACATCTGAAGTTTGTTCAATTTTAACAAAGTTTTTCCCGTTACTTTTTCCGGAATCGTCAAAGTTCTGCTTGCGCTATAAAATTGGCAACTTTTTCGCCAAAAATGCCCGTAAAAAATGAGAGGAATTTTGTTTCCGTAATTCGTTTTCTTGAATTACTTTTTATGGAAAAAGTTAGAAAAACAAGAAACCAATCGGTGGAAAACCCAAGGGTTTAGCGGGGTGGAATGGTTGAAAATGCGTGGTTTTCCACATTATCCACAGAGTTTTCCACAAAAGTGTGGTTTTCGAAAAAATGGGGCAGATAAAATTTTAAGTTGACATAACGATATTTGACAAACTTTGACAAATTACCCATTTTTTCGACTCGTGCAAAATGCCGATAGCCTTTTTTCTGTGCAAAAAAAGGGACTTGACAAGTTTTTTTAAAGCAAAAATGGAGAAAAAATATGGCAAAAAATCAAAAATCTTTGTAAAAAGGGGTTGATTTTATGGAAAGTCTGCGTTATAATGCATATCTGTATCAATACGTTTTGGGAACAGGAGGTGTACCAAGATGCCCAATATCAAGTCCTCTAAGAAGGATGTCATTCGTTCCAAGGTTGCTTACGAGAAGAACAAGGCTGACAAGTCCGAGTTGAAAACCAACTTGAAGAAGTTTGATGCTGCTGTGGCTGCCGGTGACAAGGTTGCCGTTGCCGAGGCTTACAAGGTTGCAGTTAAGGCTGTTGACCAGGCTGTAACAAAGGGTCTTTTGCACAAGAACAATGCTGCCCGCAAAAAGAGTAGCATGACCCTGAAGATGAACAAACTGGCTTGAGTTCTCTGAAAATATCTCCTTCCGAGTTTCTTGGGAGGAGTTTTTTCATATCTTTTTTCCGAAAAGGGAAAGAAAGGTTTGGCATTGGGCTTGTTTTTTCTGAGCCATCAAGGCGTATACCGGGCCGTATTCCGGGTGGTCTGACAGTTGTTCATAAATTTCCAATGCGTTTCGGCATTGCAAATATCCACATCGGGCCAAAGCCTCCGGGGTTCGGTGGTTGGCAGACAGGGAATATGCCTCCGGTCGCACCCCCTTGACCAAATAGGAAATGCCGGACAGACATTGCAAATGTTCCCGGCATTGACGTTCCATGGCATAAAAGACATTTCTTTTATCGGGATATAGCAGTTTGAGCCGTTTGCATACGGAAATGCATCGATGCTCTGCGGACAGAAGACTGCCCAGTAATTCAAAAGATTCCAAAATCGTCACTCCTTTCTGTTCCTCTATATGTCAAGGGAAAGGAAAAGGTGCAAAAATTCCCCTTTTCTTTTTCGGACATTTGTGCTATAATAAAGAAAATCCAAGGGAGGTAGCGGAAAATGGCAAGAACCAGCGATAAGGCTCAGCGGATTTTGGAATATGTGAATCAGTTCGTTCAGGAGAATGGCTATGCGCCCTCTGTTCGGGAAATCGGCGCGGCGGTTGGTTTGCGTTCTACTGCATCCGTCAGTTATCATATTATGGCATTGCAGGAAAAGGGGCTATTGTTAAGCCCCGGGGAAAAGGGCAGGAAGCGTTCCATTGTCACCCATGCACGCCCGGGTCAGATTCCCATTGTGGGATTGGTGACTGCAGGTCAGCCGATTTTGGCGGTGGAAAATCAGGAAGGAACCCTATGTTGGGAAGGGGAACCGGGTTGTTTTGCATTGCGTGTCCGGGGAGACAGTATGATCAATGCCGGAATTTTAAGCGGGGATTTGGTGGTGGTTCGCCCCCAGCAAACCGCCGATGATGGGCAGATTGTGGTGGCTCGCATGGGCGACGAGGCGACGGTGAAACGTTTGCAACGGCGTAATGGCGCTGTGTGGCTTCTTCCGGAAAATGATAATTACGAACCCATCAACGGAAACGAAGCGGAGTTAATCGGTTTGGTGAAAGCCGTGGTTCGGGAATATTGAAACGTCGGGCACGTCGAAAGGCGTGCCCGTTTTTGCATATCTATATATTATAATGTATAAAGTAAGTAAATGTTATTAGCCGGCGTATCTTTTGCAGGCGCAGGAATGGATTGACAAGACACGCGGGCTTTGTTATGATAAACAAAAGAAAAAGAGGAGGGTTTTTATGAAACGTACCGATTATATTTCCTGGGATGAATATTTTATGGGCATTGCAATGCTGGCCGCCCGTCGAAGCAAGGATCCCAGCACGCAGGTGGGCGCCTGCATCGTTTCGGAAGACAATATTATTATCTCCACCGGTTATAACGGAATGCCCAAGGGTTGTTCCGATGATGAATTTCCCTGGGATCGCACCGGGGAGCAAACCAAATACCCCTTTGTGGTGCATGCAGAACTTAATGCGATTTTGAATGCCAACGGACGGGATTTGCGGGGCAGTCGGGTGTATGTTGCGCTGTTTCCCTGCAATGAATGCGCCAAGGCAATTATCCAAAGCGGGGTAAAAGAGGTGCTTTACTTATCGGATAAGTATAAAGATACCATGGCAACACTGGCTTCCAAGCGGATGCTGGATGCTGCAGGGGTGAAATATACCCAATTGCGCACAAATTTG
>JAZKZB010000110.1:0-3073 GCA_045612425.1 Faecousia sp. | reverse complement strand
AACCAGTTTCTGTTTTCTTCCGGTAGCGCCAGCATGAGAGAAGCATTAAATACCGTATTTCCTGCGCAGTTGAGAAAACTGCCTAAAAATGCAAAAATACACATTGGTAAAAACTGTTTTGACAAATATGCCAATATCAAAAGCGGTTCGGAGCAAGAAAATCCAATGGCCATTACCCAAAATCGTGCCTTTGGATTTAGTTTAACGGCGCCAAGCAGTATCACACACAGCAGTTGGGCAACAGTGAACACAGAAACCAAATATCCATACATATCCACAGAAAAACCTTTTTCCAGGCAAAGAGGAAGCGCCAGGGTAAGTGGACCTGCGGAAAGGAGATTCAGGATGAGTGCGCAAGGAACAAACAGACTCAGGAAACGGCTGGAGAAAATCATGCCTATGGCTTTTCGGGAATCTTGTAAAACACCTTTTATCGTTACCTGCGTGCCCTGCTGGATAGTCTTGGGAACATGGACGAATAGTTCCGTAACGGCAGAATACAGATTACTTAGGCCATTGATTACCACAATCAATGGCACGCCTAAGAAAGCAACCATTGCTCCGCTAAAAGCGGTGCCCACAAGACTGATCAGAGAGGACACACCGGAATGAATGGACTGACCTCGCACCATATCATCACGGGGGATGATGTCAATCATCAATGTACTGATTGCAGGTGAGTAAAATACACTGCCGAATGCCGCCAGTAGCGCAACAATTAACACGACGGGAACGCTTAGGGAATTGGCAAAGGCTAAGATGCCCACTGTCACCATCAGAAGTCCTTGCAAAATATCGATGCCAACAATCAGCCATTTGCGGTTGCACTTATCCACAATGCTGCCGCAGAAAGGGGATAGGAACATGGTAACCAGCATGGAGATAGAGGACATAATGCCCATCAAGGCGCTGGAACCCGTTTGCTGATAGACCCAGTAACCAATGGCAACACTGTACATCAAATCGCCGATTGTGCTGACTGCGTTGCCTTGTAGCAGGAGAACGAAATCTTTGTTCCATAATTTTTTGTGCATTTTCTCACCTCATTTGAAAGGGATTATACCATGGGAAAAATAGCGTGTCAATCAATCGAGGGTTGCAATGGTACTGCAGACTACCAACTGCTGGTTGTAAATGTGGTTGGGATGGGTTGTGGGGCATACCGGAAGGGACTCGTTTGCATTTTCGCCAAAGGCGAAAATTAAAGTTTGGCTTGGCCAGCCCTTTCCAGCGCTTAACCGCAATACGTCTGAAAAACAAAAATAGAAGAAAGCCAACATTCTATACAGGATGCATCTTTCTTCTATGGACTCTCCCACGGGCTAAAAATTGCTCGCCAACTCTCAATTTTTACACCAGTGTGCGCACTGGTGTCGCCCTTTCGAGTCCCTTCCTGCAAAAATATGGGGTAGGCATTTGCCTACCCCATATTTTGGTACACCGGAAGGGACTCGAACCCCCAACCCTCGGAACCGGAATCCGATGCTCTATCCATTGAGCCACCGGTGCATTTGCTTTATAGCCAAGTCATTATAGCAGACTTCCAATCGTTTGTAAAGGGGATTTTTGTAAAATTCTGCCCTTTTCAAAAGGGGAGGCACCGCCGCAAGGCGGTGCCTGAAAATTAGCGGTCAGAATTGTCTTTTGCCTCGGGTTCGTCGGCAAAATCTTCTGCAGTGATGGCGTCGTCATCTTTGTTTCTGTTGACAAAGGCCATCAATTCATCGCCGGTGATGGTTTCCTTGGTCAGCAGGTATTCAGAAATCTCACTGAGTAAAGTCCGATTTTCGGACAGAATGGCTTTGGTTTGTTCATATACGGTTGCCAGTAATTTTTGAACTTCCATATCAATTCGGGAAGCCGTTTCTTGAGAGCAGTCCATATAAGCCTGGGCATCTAAATATTGGTTTTGTACCGAGGCGGGAGCCATGAGACCCAATGTTTCGCTCATGCCGTATTGTGCTACCATATTTCGCGCCAGAGCCGTTGCCCGTTGAATGTCATTGGATGCACCGGTGGTTTTTACGCCGAAAACAATTTCTTCTGCGGCACGACCGCCCACTAAAGTGCGCAATTCCGTCATTAGTTCTTCGCAGGTGGAAAGGAATTTTTCTTCTTCCGGCATTTGCATGGTATAGCCCAATGCGCCGGAAGTGTGGGGAACGATGGTAATTTTGGATACAGGCTGAGAATGCTTTTCCAATGCGGCTACTAAAGCGTGCCCCACTTCATGATAGGCGACCAACCGTTTTTCCGTATCGGTAAGCACTGTGTTTTTCTTTTCCGTGCCGGCGATGACAGTTTCAAAAGAAACCAATAAATCTTCCTGATTGACGGCTTTGCGTCCGTGGCGAACTGCGCGCAAGGCGGCTTCATTGACTAAGTTTGCCAAATCAGCGCCGACTGCGCCGGCAGTTGCTTGCGCAATTTTTCGCAAATCCACGTCTTCGGCAAGTTTAATTTTGCGGGTGTGCACTTTCAGGGTATCTAATCTGCCCTGCAGGTTTGGCTTGTCAACAATAATCCGACGGTCAAAACGACCGGCTCGGAGAAGCGCTTTGTCTAAAATTTCGGGGCGGTTGGTAGCGGCCAAAATCACCACGCCTTTGGAAGAATCAAATCCGTCCAATTCACCCAACAGTTGGTTCAGGGTTTGGTCGTTGGTGCCGAACCGGGAGTCCCGGGTGCGACCTACGGCATCAATTTCGTCAATGAACACAATAGAGGGAGCCACTTTGGTGGCCTGCTGGAACAAGTCCCGGACACGGCTGGCACCTACGCCCACAAACATTTCTTCAAAATCGGACCCGGAGATAGAGAAGAAGGGAACACCCGCTTCTCCTGACACGGCCTTGGCAAGCAAGGTTTTGCCGGTACCGGGAGAACCAACCAACAATGCGCCCTTGGGAAGTTTTGCGCCAATGTCTGCATATTTTTGGGGATTATGAAGAAAATCGATGATTTCCTGCAAGGATTCTTTGGCCTCGTCCTGACCGGCTACATCCTTGAAGGTGATGCCGGTTTGTTTTTCCATATACATTTTGGCTTTGCTATGGCCGAATCCGCCCATCAT
>JAZKZB010000109.1:0-2345 GCA_045612425.1 Faecousia sp. | reverse complement strand
GTCGCATTTGCGACGGCTTTTTTTACTTGCGGATAAGCATTTAAAAATGAAAGTACGACAAGCAAATCGGGTCATCTGTTATTTCATAATATTTAACATTTTTTTATTGCTTTTTTGTGTACTATGCTTTATAATAATTTTAGATTATGCGTTTTGTTGTGCATTCTGAAAGGATTGCCTGCGAAATGCATTTTAGAGGAAACTCAAATACTGTGAAAGGCGTGAAGAATATGAAGAAAACTCTTGCAACGGTCATGGCGATTCTTCTGGTAGTGGGTATTTTGCCTACGGCTGCATTTGCGGCTGGAGAAATCTCCAATGACGGCGTCCAAAATTGGACAACTCAAAACACTCTCTTTGTGAGTTTGATCGCAATGTGTGTTGTGTTTACCGGACTGCTGGTTACAGCGGCAATGAAAAAGGACTTAATGAAAAAGCCTTGGTTCTTGTCTGTTATGATTGTGGTTTTGCTGGCAGGCATTGGTTGCGGTGCGGCTTTTGGTTTCCAGGGAGTTACTTCCAACATGACGGAACTTGCAATGCCCGTTTATCAGTTGCCGGATACTACCTTGGGTGCTTTGGTTCCTCAGATTGCATCCCCCTACGGAACCGTTACTGCATCTACGGATGATAGTTTAACTGTGGAAGTGTTGCAGGTTTCCAAGGGGGCTTTTGAGAAATATATCAAAACACTCCGTCAGGCCGGTTTCACGAATTTGGCTACGAACCAGCACGCCAGTTACAGCGCAGCCAACGAGGACGGTTTTGTTGTAAGCGTTCATTATGTGGAAAGTGAAGGCAAGATGTTTGTCAGTGTTTGCACTTCTACCTTCCTTGCTAATTTGAATTACAATGTGATCCTCAATGGAAATCAGAATGGCAATGCCGTTATTTCTGACTTGAATTTGCCCACTACCGCTACCATTGGCGCAGATGCTAAGGTAGTAAAACTGGTATGGTCCAGTTCTAACACCGATGTGGTTGCCGCAGATGGTACAGTTATGCGCCCTGCAAGTGGTACGGAAGCGGTCTTGCTGACTGCGGAAGTGGAAGAAACCGGCGAAGTGATGTTGTTCAGTTTGAATGTCGCCGGTGAAACATCCAGCACCGTTTTGGTGGCGGAGGGGGATTTGAATCCTGCAAATACTGCCGGCGCCGTGACAGAATTGACTGATTTTGTGTTGGATAACAATAATAACAGTCTGATTGTTGACCTGGGTGCTGTCCAGGATGTGAACGTTGTGACATTGACGGATACAGATAGAATTTCCGGTCTGATTCCGTCCAATTTGACATTGTGGGTAAGTAACGATAACGTAACTTATACACAAGTCAAGGGCTATAAGATGCTTCACGACGGAATGAATACATATTTGTATAATTTCTCTGCTAATGCGCAATATGTGAAAGTCCACTATACTATTTGGGAAAATTCCGGTACTTTTACCGGCGCTCCTGAAACCATGATTTCTGCCGGATATGAAGAAGTATTCGGTGGTAATGAAGTAGAATTTGATACGATTAATTACCATCAGTATAATTACACCGGTAAGGATCAGGTAGACTATGCCTGGACGCTCTCGAAGACCTGTTTGAAGATCACCGATGCTGCGGATTCTTCTTTGCGTATTTATATGGGAGAAGAATTGTTGTACCACTATGTGGACGGGGATAAGATTATGGTCCGCATTCCGGAAATTGCTCATGGTGATTATGTGGCTTTGAAAATCCTCCATAGCACAGACGATGGCGCAATGGATGTTTCCAATAAAGAATATGTTCACGAAGTGACATACGGCACCAGAGAAATTTGGCTATCTGCGGATAAGACACCTACAACGCCTCAGTATGTCCTTGCACTCCCTCGTGGTGTTCGTTACCCCAGTGGCAGACTGCAACCCAGAGATGAATTGATTAGCGTTTATCAGGCAGATGTATTATCCTCCACTGATGGCGGTGTTACATGGTCTAAAAAAGCGAATATGTATAACAATGCCCCGACAGGTGGTACACCGGTTACCTATTTCGGTCGGGCCACAGGTTACATTTTCGATACCAATACCAATCGTATTTTTGCAATGTATTATCGTACAGAGGCAATGCATGACGAAGCCGTTTCTTCCACCGGTATTTATATGTCCTACAATAGTTATTTTGCTTATTCTGATGACGGTGGCGCAACATGGAGTTACGGTGGCGCAATGCCTGCGTATAACAGTTATACGAATGATGTGGAAGGTGACTCTCATTACGGCAAGACATACTATATGTCCGGTTCTAACTATAACGACGGTACGGTGCTGTCCTGCTATGATGGAGCCGGTCCGAACGTAGACTTTGTTTGG
>JAZKZB010000108.1:0-11750 GCA_045612425.1 Faecousia sp. | reverse complement strand
AATCTCTGGCTTCCTGGGCGGTAAATTTTGTGGAGACTTTTCCCATGGGGGCGAACAGATCATACCAGGGCAAACCATTTTCGTGACCAAGCGCTTTGGCCTTGGCTTTCAAATATTGCCAGAATTTGGGGCTGTATTCATCCATGGCTTCCAACATGGCATCCAGGGTTTCTTTTTTCAGGAAAGAATTTTTCAGGGTTCTTGCCAAAGGAGATTCGTAACCCCGAAGTTTGCAGTCGGAAATGGTTTCTAATTTAATGGAGTTCAGGGCAAAGGCGACGGAATCTTTGATGCGGTCATAGCAGGCAAGTTCTGCCTCGTAGGCGTCTTTGCGCACCTGAGGGTCCGGGTCGTAGGCCAGATTCCGGATGGTAGAGAGGTTGGTGGTCTCTCCACGGTAGGTAACCGGTACAGTGCTGGTCAGGTACGTTTGTAAATCGCTCCATGCGTTGGAACCGGATTGACGCATTCTGGCCATGATTTCTTCGCCCTTATCGGATAGGAGATACCGATTGGTATCCACAATATTATTGAGTAGGAAACGATATTCCTTTAAAATGGGATTTTCCTCTATTAAGGCTTGTAGTTGCGGTAGGTTTGCTACCCAATCATGGAAAACGGCCTGCGGACCGGCCACGGCGCTGAGCACCCCCATGAGCCTGCCCATCTGGGAGCCGGCATCGTTATCCCGGGTGTTGGCAGATTGGCGCAGACTTGCGTAGGTGATCAGTTTCATGGCCAATTTGGTGATTTCCTCTTCCAAAGAAATGCCTTTTACCAGAGCATCTGCAGGGTCGGACTGAGATAACTGCGCAGAAAAATCGGATAAAAGGGCAACTTGTTTTTGCAAATTTTCAAAGTCTTGGGTGTAACAATGGTGGTCAAATCCCTGATAAATGCGCTCAAGATTCCAAATGTCGTTCATCGTTTTATCCTCCCAATATAGATAGTATTATTTTACAACGGTAAAGACATTCCGTCAACTGTAATTCGGCCTTTTCCGAACGAGAAAGCAAGAAGGCCGTGGCAATGAGAAGAAATCTTTTGTCTACAAGTGTCAAAATATGTCGAAAAGTTCAAAAAACGACACGAAAATGTCGAAAATCCAATGTTTTTGACGAACAAATATTTGCATTTCTCCTTGCAAAAAGCGATTTGATATGCTATGCTTGTTTTGTCGCAAATGGCGGGATATACTTGCCAACAAAATATTGGGGAAATCTATTATGACAGGAGAGGAAATTATGGATAATCGTACAACTGTTTTTATTGCTGACAGTTCAGAGGAGTTTTGCGCCGGACTGTCTGCCGCGTTGCATGGTGCAGAACTGTTTTCTGTAGTGGGCACGGCGATTGACGGGGAGCAAGCCCTTCGGATGATACAAAAATGGAAACCGGATGTTTTGGTGCTGGATTTAATGTTAAGCAAACAAGACGGCATTAGCATTTTAAAAGCGGTGTCCGCTATGGATAAAAAACCCGTTACTCTGGCTACATCCGGGTTTGTTACCGAGTATGTAGCGTCTGCCGCTGCCAATTTGGGAGCAAAGTATTTGATGCTCAAGCCCTGTGATATTTCTGCAGTGGTAGAACGGCTGGAGGAGATTCGGGGAGGGGAGAGCCTGCGGTTTGCGCCTGTGGGTCGTGCGGATAAAACCAGCATTGAAACGATGGTTACGAACATCATCCATGAAATTGGCGTGCCTGCCCACATTAAAGGTTATCAATATTTACGGGAAGCCATTATCATTGCGGTAGAGGATATGGATGTGATTAACGCCATTACCAAGGTTTTGTATCCTCAGGTGGCAAAGACCTTCCAGACCACGCCCAGCCGTGTGGAGCGTGCCATTCGCCATGCCATTGAGGTGGCGTGGGACAGAGGCGATCTGGACACTTTGCAAAGATTTTTTGGGTATACTGTCAGTAATACCAAGGGAAAACCTACAAATTCGGAATTTATTGCGTTAATTGCGGACAAGTTGCAATTGCAACTGAAATCAGCGGAAGTGGCGCAAATGTGATAGAAAAGGGGACGGGTATCCGTCCCTTTTTTACTTGACAGAAAATTGGGACATGCTATAATAGCAATAGCGTGGCGTGGTATTTTGCCCGTCGCAATTTAGGAGGTTTTATATGGATGTATTAGAAAGACTGGCAAGAGCCGGCGTGGTGCCCGTTGTGGTTCTGGATGATGCCAAGGATGCGGTGGACACTGCAAATGCCATGGTGGCAGGCGGTATTGATGTGATGGAAATTACATTCCGCACTGCGGCAGCGCCGGAGGCAATTCGGGCGGTGGCGGAAAATTGCCCCGATATGCTGGTGGGTGCCGGTACGATTTTAAATTTAGACCAATGCAAGCAAGCGGTGAACATGGGCGCAAAGTTTATTGTGTCTCCCGGTTTTGATGCGCAAGTGGTTGGTTGGTGTATCGAAAACGGCATTGCGGTAACCCCCGGTTGTGTAACGCCTACGGAAATTACTGCGGCGGTGAATATGGGTCTGAAAGTGGTAAAATTCTTCCCCGCCAATGTTTACGGTGGGCTCAATGCCATGAAGAATTTATCTGCGCCTTTTGTGGGTGTGAAATTTATGCCCACCGGCGGTGTAAATGCGGAAAATCTGCGTGAGTATATCGATGCTCCGTTTATCCATGCGGTTGGTGGCAGTTGGGTTTGCCCAAAAGCAGATATTGCCGCAGGCAATTTTGAAAAAATTACAGCACTTTGCGCCGAAGCCCGTCAGGCAGCCTTCGGTTAAGAAAAGGAGAAAACAGAATGGCAAGAATTATTACATTTGGCGAACTGATGCTTCGCTTGCAACCTTATCACTATGAGCGCTTCGTTCAGTGTGACCATGTGGAATTTACCTTTGGCGGTGGCGAAGCCAATGTGGCGGTTTCCTTGGCAAACTACGGAATGGATGCTGCTTACGTGACTAAACTTCCCACCCATGCCATCGGCCAAAGTGCAGTGAACTCTCTGCGTCGTTACGGTGTGGACACTTCCTTGATTGTACGTGGCGGCGACCGTGTGGGTATTTATTTCAACGAAAAGGGCGCATCTCAGCGCGGTAGCGTCTGTATTTATGACCGGGCCAATTCCGCCATTGCCACCGCAAAGGCCTCTGATTTTGACTGGGACAAGATTTTTGACGGTGCCGACTGGTTCCACTTTACCGGCATTACCCCTGCGCTGGGCGGAGAAATGGTGGAAATTTGCAAGCAGGCTTGTCAGGCGGCCAAGGCGCGTGGCATCAAAATCTCCTGCGACTTGAACTACCGTGGTAAACTGTGGACCCGTGCCGAGGCGCGGGAAGCCATGACCGAATTGTGCAAATATGTGGATGTGTGCATTTCTAATGAGGAAGATGCCAAGGATGTGTTCGGTATTGAAGCAGAGGCAACGGATATTTACGGCGGTAGTTTGAACCACGAAGGCTACAAGTCTGTGGCAAAGCAATTGGCGGATAAGTTCGGGTTTGAAATGGTGGCCATCACCTTACGGGAATCCCACTCTGCCTTTGATAATGGTTGGAGCGCCATGCTCTATAATGTGGCCAAGGGAGAATATTGTTTCTCCAAGAAGTATGATTTGCACATTATTGACCGTGTTGGCGGCGGCGATAGTTTTGGCGGTGGATTGATTTATTCCATCCTGTCCGGCAAGGATACCCAGGCGGCCGTGGAATTTGCGGTGGCCGCATCTGCGCTGAAACATTCCATTGAGGGTGACTATAATATGGTTACCGTAGCGGAAGTGGAAAAGTTGGCAGGTGGCGACGGTTCCGGAAGAATCCAAAGATAAGGAATTATTTGTGGAAGGAGTTATCAATATGGCAAACGAGGAAATTTTGCAGGAGCAGGAGCAATCCAATATCCTGACTCTCACCGATGAAAATGGCGTGGATGTGGACTTTGAGTATTTGGATTCTGTGGATTTGGAAGGCAAAGAGTATTTGGTAATGATGCCTGCCGAGGAAGAATCCAATGAAATTGTAATTTTGGAAGTCGAGCCTATCGATGAAGAAAATGAAAATTATCTGTCTGTTTCCGATGAAAACATTTTGAATCGCGTGTATGATATTTTTAAAGAGCGCTATCAGGATGTTTTGACATTCGAAGACTAAAGGATTTTGATTGAAAAAAGCAAGGGCGGTTTTACCGCCCTTGCTTTTGTTTTTCAATGTGGGAATGCTTCAAAGTGGAGAAAGGTTTAAGTTTCCTGCTCGTAGCCTTGCAGTTCGATTTGTTCTGCCACCTGTTGACCCCTTTCGGTTAGGGTGAAAGAGCCGACCATGGGGTATGGGGCATAGGCGTGCAAGTTGCAGTGTTTCAGTGACGCGTGATAATCAATGGAAATCAGACCGCGCTTTTCCAAACATTGTAAAATCAAACTATATTCTTCCGGGGAATAGTCGGATTCCTCTAAATAGATGGGTGTTTGGGAATCTGCGCTGCGGGCCACGGGCAGATAGGGAATTTGCCAAAGGGTCATAATCATTTTTATTTCCCCTTCGGACAAAACCATAGATTTACAACCGCCACAGTGACCGCAACAATTTCCACAATTTCCACATTCACTCATGGGGTGCCTCCCAATAATTGTTTTTCCCGTCCTTGGCAGGTAAATAGGATGATTTGCTTATTTTGCGCAGTTTCCTTTAAAATATCCAAGGCATGGGTTAAACGTTTGTCGTCAAAGCGAACCAAGGCATCGTCCAGAATCATGGGCGCATCAGGAGTCAATTCTTCTGCTACGGCTAAGCGCAAAGCCAGATATAACTGATCCACAGTGCCGTCGCTTCTCCAAAGGGCAGAGTGGAGGGTGTCTTCTTCCTGGGCGCTGGTGTTTAGGCTGAAATCTTCACTTAGCGTCAATCGAGCGTAGCGATTGCCGGTGAGTTTGGCAAATAGTTCTTGTGTTCGTTTGGAAATGCGAGGAGCAAATCTGCGTTGCAATTCCGAGGTGGCAACGGACAGCGCGTGTTGCGCATGCTCCAGCGCAGTATAGGTGTCTTCTAATTTGTGGATTCTCTGCTGAACAGCCCGCAGTTGAGATTTTAGCAGGGATTCCTGCCCCAGTGTCTCGCTTCTGCCTTGTACTTGCCCTAATTTTTGCTGGGTTTGTTGTAATTCAAAACGGGCAAAATTCAGTTTCGCAACCGTTTCGCTTTCCGATTCCGTCATAGTATCCGGATGTTCCGGTTTTGGGGCGGTTTTGAGCATGGAACGCAAAGTGTCCAAATGATGTTTTGATTGCAGCCATTGTTTTTCTGCATGAGCAAGGGCATCCCAGTTTTTGCAAATTTGCTCCCAATGGTTGATTTGTTCTTGCAGAGGCAGATTTTGGCAATAGGCGGCGATTTTCTCTTGCAAACTTGCCATTCGGCTATCAAAATTCCCCCGCAAAGCGGTTGCCTTGGCGGTTTCCTGCTCAAAAGCAGAAACGGTGTCCACATAGGCTTGGGCGGTTGAAATCCATTGGGCAGAGGGAATGCCGGGGTAGCGGTCATATAGAGCCGTAATGGCTTTTCGTGTTTTGTTGTTTTGGATAGCGTGGATAACCCATGCGCCAACCATTAGAATTGCGCACAGGGCGAAAATGCCCATGGCAGGATTGAGAGAAAGGATTTGTGTAAAGCCAAAAACGGCGCTAAGGACAAGGAAAATACCAAGGAAAGCGGAAATGACGGTTAGGCGCTTTTTCCGGTTTTTCTTTTTGGCTTCCAAAGCGGTGAAAGCGGAGAAATCTTCCTGCGCCCGACTGAGCGCCTGCTCCGGCAGAAGTCCTTCATAGGCGGGGGGTGTCAACGGCACTTGGGGCAGAGAGGGTAAAAGAATTTCTTCCGATCGCAAGGCCTGTTGTTGTTGCGCCAATTCCCGTCCGGTGTTCAGCGCATTCTGGGCTTGTTCCAGAGAGGGAACGTTTGCGCAGGTGGCTTGTAATGCTTGGTAAGTGTCCTCTGCCAGTTGCTGATTTGCTTCGGCTTCTTTTACTTTCTGAATATCGGCAAGGGAAGCCTGGTAGCGAAGGTGAACCTTGTGATTTTCTAAAGCAAAAATAAGGTCTTCCAGTTCCTTTTGACGCTGTGACAAAGTGTCTTTCTGCTGGTTCCATTGCTGGCACTCATAAATTTGATTTTCCAGTTGATCCCGTTGGGATTCTGCCTGAGGAAGTAATCCGGTGCGATTGTACCGGCATTTGTTTTTCAGGTCTTTCAGGGCTTGCTGCAGTTTGTCACCTGCGCCGCTTTCGTCACCGGTGGTGACAAGACTGTTCAGCCGTCGACGCAAAGCCTCATCCTGCGTAACGGGCAAATCTGTAAGTGTTAGAAATCCCGAGCGGACAAAGACACTGCGCTCTACGCCTAAGAGCATCGTACCGCAGTTAGAGCCATTCAGTTCCGGTATTTCTAAACCGGTTGCCGTTTCGTAGGCGGAAAATTCTCCAAATAACAACCGACCGGAAGTGCGCCGTTCAATGGTAATGTCCCTGCCGTTCCAGTTAAGGTCAATGCGACCGGACATGGGCGTGCCGGACCAAGGGGTGTAGCGGTCTTTTTCCGCAAGAGAGGTTTTACTGCTTTTTGCTCGGGTATCCAGGCCGTAGAGCATATTCACTAAAAAAGCGCACCAAGTGCTTTTTCCCCATTCGTTGGGGGCTTCGATAATATTCAGCCCGGGTTTTAGGGTCAAAGTGCTATGCTCCAAGGAACCAAAGGTTGCGGTCATGGAATAAATTTTCATGGCAATATGACCTCCTGACCGTCTAAAATCTGGCGGGAAATTTTTGCAGCCAGTTTTAATTGATTTTGCAATTTTTCACTTTCGGTATTCATGCCGTCGTGGAGAATTTTAAAATACAATCCTTCCAGAGTGTCTTCGTGAATATTGCTCCACAGATCCAGTTCCGGTAAGGTGCGGTCACGAAATTCCAGATTGGGCACATGGGGGAATTGGGTTTTCAGACCGGAAAGGTCTAAAGGAGCGCTGTACCCCGTGAGGGTGATGCGATAAAAATCTTGGGTATTCACCGGCGGAAGGAGGGTTTCCAAGGATTCGGCTAAATCTTCGCTGACTTCCACCACTTCCTCAAAAAAACGGGGAGTGTTCAGTGGGAGGAATTGGTGGGTTACAGTCTCCTCGAATTCTACAAGCAAAAGACCCTTGATGCCTGTTTCATCGAAGGCTCTGCCCATGGGGCAGCCGGGCCAGGCGCACAAGGTGTTGCCGACCCAGAAAGTATCTCCTTTGTGAATGTGGCCCAAAGCCAAATAATCTAAGCCACTTTCTTTTATTTGGGTAGAAGAAATGGGACAGTAAGGAGAGGTGGGGAGCAAGGGATCTCCATGCAGGATGCCGATTTGCCATTTGGCATCGTCTTGCGCATGGAATCCTTTCAGCAGGCCGGGACAGTCCATAGCGTCGTAGCCTGCACCGTAAATCCGGCAATCCAGTTCAGGGAGTAGTACGCTTTCTATGGCAGGTCGGGTGAAAATATGGACATTTTCCGGCCAAACCTCTTTTAGATAGGGGCTATCCGGTGAGCAGTAGTCATGGTTACCCGGGGAAATGAATACGGGGATGCTAACATCCTCCAAGGCGGAAACCACCGCATGAAAACTTTCTTTGCTATATTCCTTATCAAATAAATCACCGGACAAAAGCAACAGGTCACAACCTTCGCTTTTGCACAAGGAGACAACTTTGTCAGGAATTTTCAGCAGTTCACTGCGCAAATATTGCGCATGAGATTCTTCGTATCCCACCAGTGGGGAGTCTAAATGCCAGTCAGCGCTGTGAAGAAGTTTCATCGGATAAATCCACCCTTTCTACGGACTTGCATCGTCCGGTATTGCTGTCGATGGTAAATAAAACGGCTTCCAGTTTGGTAGGACCATCTGCCCATTGGTATCGCTGAGGCAAATCCCCCCGAAATTTAGCAATGGAAAGGTCCGGGCGGATGCCGAGGACGGAATGCATAGGACCGGTCATGCCTAAGTCGGTCACGTAACCTGTGCCTTTGGGCAAAATTTGGGTATCCGCCGTGGGAACATGGGTATGGGTGCCCCAAAGGGCGCTGATTTTCCCGTCCAAGTAATATCCCATGGCTAATTTTTCCGAAGTGGCTTCTGCGTGCATTTCTACCAAAACAATCTTGCTGTCTTGGTTTTTGAGCAGTTTGTCGATGAGTAAGAATGGATTGTCGGGGCCGTAGTCCATATTACACCGACCGATTAAGTCAATGACGGTCACATTCCCAACTGCAGTCTCCACTACGGTCATGCCCACGCCCGGAGTCTGAGGGGCAAAATTTGCAGGACGCAGGACACGGGAGTTATCTTCTAAATAGGTCACGAATTCCCGCTTTCCGAAGGTGTGATTGCCCATGGTTATGACTTGGGCACCTGCGTCAAAAATTTCCTCTGCCTGTTGGGGTGTCATGCCCACCACAGAGGCATTTTCTCCGTTGACCACAGTAAAATCCGCCTGGGTTTTGCGTATTAAGTAACGCAGAGAACGGTGAATGCGATCCATACCGGGGAGTCCTACCACATCGCCTACAGCCAGTACCTTGAAATCCATAAGTTTGCCTCAATTCTAATCGTATGTAAAAGTCATTTGTTTCATATATTATTTTACTGATTTTGCGTATTCAGAGGGGGTAATGCCGAATTTTTCCTTAAACTGACGGGAGAAATGCTGAACGGTAGAATATTGCAACGTGGCGGCAATCTCCGTAAAGTTCAAGTGACCATCCCGAATCATTTGTTTACTTTCTTGCAGTTTAATGCGACGGATATATTCACCGGGAGAAATTTGCAGGTGTTTATGGAAGAGCGCCGCAAGATAACTGGGGCTGATATTTACCATTTTTGCTACCAGTGGTACAGACAACTTTTCCCGAATGTGGGCGCTGATATAGCGCTGGGCTCTTTGGATGATTTCGTTTTCGGAATGAACAGTGTTCGATGCTTTTGGTTTGGCGCCGGGGGTATCTGCATGGCGCAACATGGTAAGAACCAAAGTGGATAAATGAGAGAGAATTATATCCGAAGAAAAACTGTCCGGATGCTCTTGCTCCCGGAGCATTTGCTGGATCAAGGAAACGGCAGATTGGGGAGCGCAGAATTTTCGATTGAGCAGGGGGGTAATGTCTGTGCCTTCTAAGTCAAAGGAAATGGTGACGTAACGAGGAGCCACGCCCATGTCGGCGTAGTGCATGTGCCATTGATTGGGGCCAAAAAAGGCAATATCACCTTGTTTGAGCAGAATATCCTGACCTTCTGTGACACTGTGCATTTCTCCACGGTCCATATAGGTGAGTTCCGGCATGGGATGGTCTTCTCCGGAGAAAATGAAACCTTGTTCCCGTTCTTGATAGAAGAAAGTATAAATGCCGTCAACACGCAAGTTGCGGTCAATTCGCAAATTGCTGATAGGGTGATTGCCGATTTGCTTTGGGGCAGAAGATGCGCAAACCAAAACGGTAGCATCCCCTTTAAAAGGAGACAGGAAGAAGTAAGTCCCCGCGTGAATGCATACTTGCTTGTCAAAATAGAAATGGTCAAAATTTTTGCTTTCGCAAGATACGGATAAAGTGCTTTTGCCGTTGCGTAAGGAAAGGTAGGTATCCGCAGTTGCCTGGTACAGAGGGATTTCGTTCAACCCGGCGTTTAACAACCATTGTTCCTCAAACGGTTGGTTTTCCGGCAACTGCGCCCGTTCGGGGAGAGTGATACCGTAGCGCTGGAAGGCGACTTGATTTAAGTTTTGAATCATGGTAAACGACCTCCTGCAAGAAAAAAGATAGGGTCATCTTTCGATGACCCTATTATAGCAAAAATAGTTGAAAATGGCAAATATTTATTTTTGGTAATCAAATTGAAAATCATAAATGTCAACTGTATCGCCGTCCTGGATGCCCATTTCCTCCAAACGGGTGTAAAGTCCGCACTTTTTGAGTTGTGTGTCAAAATAGTTCCGGGATTCATAATCGTCGAAATTGATATTTTGAATGAGGCGCTCCAGCCAGGTTCCGGTAATCAGCCAGGTGTTTCCATAATGCTCAATGGACAGTTCTGTGGGGTTGCCGGCCTCGATTACGGGAGCCACATATTCCGGTTCATAAATGGTGACCGGGGGTAGCGTGCGTAGACGTTCTGCCACGACTCGCATGAGTTGTTTGGTGCCTTGGGTAGTACCTGCGGAGATTTCGTAGAGTTCACATCCGGCGGCTTCCACTACTGTGCGCAGCCGTTGCAAGTTGTCAGATTCTGGCATTAGCAAATCCACTTTATTCGCAGCGACAATCATAGGACGGTTGCTTAAATCTACGCTGTAATTTGCCAGTTCATCGCAAATGGCGTTAAAATCTTCCACCGGGTCACGGCCTTCGCTGCCGGATACGTCCACTACGTGAACCAGCAGACGGCAACGGTCAATGTGGCGCAGGAAATCATGTCCCAAGCCTGCACCGTCGGCGGCGCCTTCGATGATGCCGGGATTATCAGCCATGACAAAGGACACACCTTCATCTACATAGATTACGCCCAAATTGGGGAATAAGGTGGTGAAGTGATAGTTTGCAATTTTAGGACGGGCGTTGGAAGTGACGGAAAGCAATGTGGATTTGCCCACATTGGGGAAACCCACCAACCCTACGTCGGCCAACAGTTTCAATTCCAAGATGATGTCCCGTTCTTCGCCTTTTAAGCCAGCCTTGGCAAAACGAGGCACTTGGCGAGTAGGCGTAGCAAAATGGGAGTTGCCCCATCCGCCCCGACCGCCTTTGGCAATGATAAAATCCTCTTCTGTGGACATATCAATAATGATTTGGTTGGTCTGCGCATCTCGCACGACGGTTCCTTTGGGGACTTCAATGATAAGAGATTCGCCCCGTTTGCCGTTGCAGTGCTTGCCGGAGCCATTATCACCGCTTTGAGCGGAATATTTGCGTTTGTAGCGGAAGTCAAGCAGGGTGGACATGTTGGTGTTTACCCGTAAGATTATATTACCACCGTGTCCGCCGTCGCCACCATCCGGGCCGCCGGCAGCCACGTATTTTTCTCTGTGAAACGCCACTGCGCCGTCGCCGCCACGACCACCGATGACGGTGATTCGTACTTTATCTACGAACATAAGAAATCCTCCTTTGTGGGATTCAATTGACCACTGTACATTAAAAAACTGCCGCAAGATGTTTGCGGCAGTTTTTCTGAATCATTTACTGCTCGGCGTACACGGAGCACTGCCGGCGATCCTTGCCCTTGCGCTCGAACTTGACGGTACCGTCAACCAGAGCAAACAGGGTGTCGTCTTTACCAATACCAACATTGGTACCGGGATGGATGTGAGTGCCTCTCTGGCGAACCAGAATGTTACCGGCCAGAACGAACTGACCGTCAGCGCGCTTCACGCCCAGACGCCTGGATTCGGAATCACGGCCGTTCTTGGTAGAACCACCGCCTTTGTGGTGAGCGAAGAACTGAATACCAATCTTCAACATGGTGTTACACCTCCAAAACTTCGATATAGTCAGAATATTCATCCCGCAGGTTGCAAAGATAGAGGAGCATGCCGGCCAAAACGGCTTGGACACTTTCTTCTTCATCGCAGGAAGCGGGCAGGGTCAATCTGACACTTGCGTCCTCTTCTTTGACCCGAACCTTGGCCTTTGCGCCACACACATCATTGATGGTAGCTTCGGCCATCGTCACAATCGCGGAGATCGCAGCACAGATCA
>JAZKZB010000107.1:0-5174 GCA_045612425.1 Faecousia sp. | reverse complement strand
GGAGAAAGAGTTTCGTTACTTTTAATGGTATGCAAATTCCTCACTCAGAAAGGATATATTGCGCCCGCAATATTGCCGACGCCGTGGAGCAGTACGATGCCTTTGTGGTAGGCAGTGACCAGGTTTGGAATCCGATTTGGTATTACGAACCTTTCTTTTTGACCTTTGTACCGGAAACGGTACCCAAAATTGCCTATGCTGCCAGCATTTCGCAAAAGGAACTCTCGGAAAAGGCAAAGCAGACATTTGCCGGCCATTTAAAAGATTTCCGAGGCATTTCCGTACGGGAGGAAAATGCGGTGGCTTTGTTGTCCGATGTGGTTTCCCAACCGGTGGAATTTGTGTTGGATCCTACACTTTTACTAAAAAAAGAACAGTGGGAAGATTTGGCGACACCCAAGATGATGGAAAAACCTTATCTGTTCTGCTATTTTTTGGGTAATGACAGTCAAATGCGGGAACTGGCTCAGGCCTTTGCCCGGGAAAAGGGCTTGGCGTTGGTTAACATTGCCCATGCAACGGCCCAGTATCATGAAACGGATCTTTCCTTTGGGGATGTGCAATTAGAGGCACCCACCCCCAATGAATTTTTGTCGTGGATTCGTCATGCACAGTTTGTGTTTACCGACAGTTTCCACGCTTCCGTATTTTCTCTCATATTTGAAAGAGAGTTTTTCGCTTTTGGCAGACAAGGGTACAAAGCCATGGGGTCTCGCCTGGAAAGCCTGACAAAACTGTTTTCTGTGGAAAACCGATTCTGCAATACGCCGGAACGGATGACCCTTGCCTATTTGCAGGGGCAATCCCCCATTGCTTTCGGGCAGAACCGGCAGGAATATGAGAAGATGCTCCAAAAGTCCATGGACTTTTTGAAGCGAAATCTTGAAACAGGGATGACAAAATGAAAATCAATCAGTTAAAGGCGGGTTCTATCCTGTCCTACGTCCAAATGGCGGTGGGTATTTTCATCGGCTTGGTGTATACCCCGGTGATGATTCGCCTTTTGGGCCAAAGTGAATATGGCCTTTATAACACCGTGGCCTCTACTATTTCCATGATGTCTGTGCTGAGTTTGGGATTTAGTAGTAGTTACGTCCGCTTTTTCAGCAAGTATCGTGCGGAAAAGGACGAGGAAGCCATTGGCCGTTTAAACGGTATGCTGGTTTCTATTTACATGGTAATTGCCGCGGTGGTATTGTTGTGCGGTCTGTATTTGACCACGCATTTGGAACTGGTATTTGATGAAGGCTTGACGGTCAGCGAGTATGCCACGGCACGAGTGCTGATGTTGCTTTTGACCCTTAGTTTGGCAATTTCTTTTCCCATGAGCGTGTTTACCAGCATTATTTCCGCCTATGAAAAATTTGTGTTTTTAAAACTTCTGGGTATCGGAAAAACGGTGGTAGGTCCTTTGGTGACATTGCCTCTTTTGCTTATGGGTCATCGTTCCATTGCCATGGTTGCGGTTACGTTGACTGTGAATTTGACGGTTGACGTTTTCTATTTGGTTTTTGTGCTGGGCATCCTAAAACAAAAATTTATTTTTGGCAAGGCCGATAAGGGCTTGTTAAAGAGCCTGTTTGCCTATACCTTTTTCCTGGCGCTGAATGAAATCGTAAATCAAATTAACTGGAATGTGGGAAAAGTTCTGCTGGGCAGATTTCAAGGTACGGTATCCGTGGCGATTTATTCGGTGGGATACTCACTTTATCAATATTATATGATGTTTTCCACCTCTGTATCGTCTGTATTTACCCCCAGAATCCATAGAATTGTGAATACGACGGATTCGGATAGCCCGGAGCAAAGGAATGCGTTGACGGAATTGTTCACCCGGGTAGGTAGAATTCAATTTTTAATTTTGATGCTCATTGCAACCGGCGTGTTTTTCTTCGGAAAATCCTTTATCGTGAACATTTGGGCAGGCGACGGATACGACAATTCATATTGGGTAGCGGTGTTGCTGATTTTCTCATCTTCCATAGCGTTGATACAGAACTTAGGCATTGAAGTACAGCGGGCGCTGAACCGACATCAGTTTCGAAGTGCTGTGTATATTGTCATGGCGTTGCTGAATGTTGGCATTTCTATTATGCTGATTCGGCGTTATGGCGCGGTGGGCGCGTCCATTGGTACGGCAGTTGCGCTGGTAGTGGCCAACGGGCTGATAATGAATATTTATTATCATAAGCGGTGCAATTTGGATATCGGCTATTTTTGGAAGTCTATTTTGCGTCAATGCGTGGGATTGGTTCCGCCCGTGATTTTGGGTTTTGCCATGCACATGGTGCTGGATTTGAACAAGTCCCTGATTTTGGTTGGAGCGATTTTGATTTATGCAGTGGCTTATTGCGTATCTGTTTGGTATCTGAGTATGAATGCCTATGAAAAAGAATTGGTAAAAAAACCCTTGCAAAAGATTTTGAGGAAAAGAAAATGATTGCCATAACTGACAAAACCAAATGTTCCGGCTGCTATGCCTGCGTCAATATCTGCCCGAAAGATTGCATTTTGATGCCCACCGATCAGGAGGGTTTTTGGTATCCAAAGGTAGATGCGGACAAATGCGTAAATTGTGGCCTTTGCGAAAAAGTGTGTCCTATTTTATCGCCTTTGCAGGAAAAAGCGGAGGAAAATCCGCCGGCCTATGCGGTGGTGAATCAAGATGCCGAGGTTCGGGAACAGAGTTCTTCCGGCGGTGTATTTACGTTACTGGCGAAAGAAATTCTTGCCCGAGGCGGTGCGGTATTTGGTGTTGCGCTATCAAAAGATGTTAAGAAAGCGGAGCATATTTGCGTAACCAAGGAAACAGATTTGGGCGCTCTGCGGGGCTCAAAATATTTCCAAAGCCAGGTTGGCGATACTTACCGACAAGCAAAAAAGTGGCTCGGAGAGGGAAAACCGGTGCTCTTTACCGGCACACCTTGCCAAATTGCGGGCCTGAAGGCTTACTTAGGAAAAGAAGAACCGTTGCTTTATACCCAGGATATTATTTGCCACGGCGTGCCTTCACCGGCTGTGTGGGCGGAATATCTCAAAGAACGGGAAAAGGAAAAGAACACCAAAGTGTGTGGCGCATCTTTTCGGCATAAGAAATTTGGTTGGTAACGGTTTTCCATGCGTTTGGAATTTGAAAACGGCAACGAAGTGGTGGAAGACCTGAAAACCGACTTGTTCATGCGAGGCTTTCTTTCAGATATTTGCCTGCGTCCCTCCTGCTATGCCTGTGCGTTTAAGGGGGAAGGTTGCGTGTCGGACATCACCTTGGCGGATTTTTGGGGGATTCAAAATGTTCTGCCGGAAATGGATGATGACCGGGGCACTTCTTTGGTGCTGATACGCACGGAAAAGGGCAAGGCTCTCTTTGAAAAGGTGAAAGCACATTGCCGTGTGCAGGAGGTTTCCTTTACGGATGCTGTCCGGCAGAATCCTGCGGTGGAACGGCCTGCGGCTTTGCCGAAAAAACGGAAGATTTTCATGAGAGAGTTTGGAAAGAAACCCATTGATGAATTGCTGGATCGGCATAGCAAACCGGCATTGTCTGACGTTGCGGTGAGAAAAGCGAAATGGTTCGTCAAAGGCGTTTTGAGAAAACTTGGTTTACATTAAATAGAAGAAAGTGGAGTGGTGATGACCACTCCACTTTTTGCGTATAGGGACGGGCTGTGACGAATAAGGTAAAATCGGAGGTGGATGCCATGTTGGCAGCCGTATGGCTGATGCTCAGCGCGCTACTGTATTCGTTGCAATTACAGACCGGGAATTTCCCCCGGCCATTGTCGGAGCAGGAGGAAACATACTATCTGCAACGTTACGCCCAAGGAGATTTAGAGGCCCGCAATGTGCTGATTGAACGAAATTTGCGTTTGGTAGCGCACATCATGAAGAAATACTACACGCAGACGGCAGACCAGGAGGATTTGATTTCCATTGGAACCATTGGGCTGATTAAGGGAATCTCTACGTTTGATGCCTCTAAGGGAGCAAGGTTAGCCACGTATGCGGCAAGATGCGTGGAAAATGAAATTCTCATGTATTTTCGCGCGCAGCGAAAGTGCAGTCAAGATGTGTCTTTATCCGATTATATTGAAACGGGAACAGATGGCGCGGCCCTTTCCCTGATGGATGTGGTGGGAGAAGAGGAGGATGTCCTGGAATCCATTACATCGAAAGAGCGGTTGCAACAGGTGAGACATGCGGTGGACATTTGCTTGAATGATCAGGAGCGTCAAGTAATCTTCATGCGTTACGGATTAGGTGGGGTGGCCCCATGCCGTCAGCGAGAGGTGGCGCAAATGCTGGGAATCAGTCGTAGTTATGTTTCCCGTATTGAAAAGCGCGCCTTAGAAAAATTGCGCAAGGAAATGGACGAAGGTTAAGTACATCGTCAGAAAAAATGTCTGTGGGTATAATTCGTTGTTTTTTGGGCAATGCTCTGCAGCAGGAGGGATATGCTTGAAAGTAAAGGAAATTATGAGTACCCACGTAATACCCGTAGCCCCACAGTCCTCTGTTTCTGTGGCGGCCAGACTTTTGCAACATTATAATATTGGTGCATTGCCGGTGTGCGACGAAGCAGGTGCGCTTTGCGGGATTGTTACAGACCGGGATTTGGTGAATCGCTGTCTTGCCTCCGGATTGACGCCGGAGAAAACAAGCGTTGCAGATGTGATGACCCGTCAGGTAGTTTGCGCCATGCCGGATATGGAGGCCGGAGTCGCAGCGCATTTGATGGGCAGAAAGCAGGTTCGGCGCTTGCCCGTTTTGGAGCAGGGGAAACTCTGCGGGATGGTAACGGTGGGGGATTTGGCAAGCCATGAGGATTGTACGATAGATGTGGCGGATGCGTTAGGAGAGATTTGCAACAATATTTCCGAACGAATATAAAAAATGTTTAAAAGTGCTTGACAAATGAAAACGCCAATGCTATTATGAGCAGGCTGTGCGATGAACGGTCTTAAACCGGGAGTGCAGAAAAAGGAAAAATTCTCAAAAAAAGGACAAAAAGTTCTTGACATGAGAAATATTTTATGCTATCATGTAAAAGTTCGCTGCGCCGAACATCTGTACCTTGTAAATTGAATAATGTAAGACAAACTATAACACCTTGGACAATTAAAATGGATTGTTTAAGCGTTTAAGAACGAATAACAGCCAACGAAATTCTTGAGTAA
>JAZKZB010000106.1:0-3930 GCA_045612425.1 Faecousia sp. | reverse complement strand
CAGGCTTTCGTTACCGCGGGAAAGACGCACCATTGTTTCGTAAATGGCTGCATCACCGTGAGGGTTAAGGCGCATTGTCTGGCCAACGATGTTGGCAGATTTTGTCTTTGCACCTTTCAGCAGACCCATATCGTACATTGTGTACAAGAGTTTGCGGTGAGATGGTTTGAAACCGTCAATTTCCGGCAATGCACGGGACACAATCACCGACATAGCGTAGGGCATATAGTTGATTTCCAAAGTTTCGGAAATGGCCTGCTCGGAAACAGAGCCCACTAATCCCACAATGCCATCGGTGTTGACTTTTTTGATATTCTGTTCCGGTTCTTTTTTCTTTCGTGCCATAGTGCACCTCTTTTAAGAAATGTCGGCCAAATCCAAATACTTGGCGCCGTTTTCTGCGATGAAGTTTTTCCGTTCCTGCAGGGCATCTCCCAGCAGAACGTCAAAGTAGTGGCTGGTGCGATCTGCATCTTCCGGCATGACTTTAATCAGCCGGCGGGTTTCAGGATTCATGGTGGTCATCCACATCATTTCCTTGGTGTTTTCGCCCAAGCCTTTGGAGCGCTGAATATCCGGCTTTTTGCCGTCGAGTTCGGAAAGAATGTTTGCTTTTTCCTGTTCGTTATAGGCAAACCATGTCTTGTCCTTGTAGGTAATTTCAAACAGGGGGGATTCTGCGATATACACATAGCCGTCCCGAATCAGGGTGGGGCAGAGGCGGTAGAGCATGGTCAGAATCAAGGTGCGAATCTGGAAACCATCCACATCTGCGTCGGTACAGATAATGACTTTGTTCCACCGCAGTTGGGAAATATCGAAGGAAGAGAGTTCCTTGGCTTTTTTACCCTGCACTTCCACACCGCAACCTAAAACTTTAATGAGGTCTGTAATGATGGGGGAGGCGAAAATCTTATTATAGTCGGATTTTAAGCAGTTTAAAATTTTGCCCCGCACAGGCATAATGCCCTGAAAGTCCGCATCTCGGGCAAATTTAACACTTCCCAATGCGGAGTCGCCTTCCACGATATACAGTTCCCGAATATTGGTATCTTTACTGCGACAGTCTACAAACTTTTGCACACGGTTGGCGATGTCTACCTTGGCAGAAAGATTCTTCTTAATGTTGGTACGGGTTTTTTCTGCGCTTTCCCGGGAGCGTTTGTTAATGAGAATTTGTTCTGCAACCCGGTCTGCTTCCTGCTTGTTTTCAATAAACCATACCTGCAACTGTTCCTTGAAGAAAGCCGTCATGGCATCTTGCGTGAATTTGGAGTTGACGGATTTCTTGGTTTGGTTCTCGAAGCAACCGATGGTGGAGAAACAGTTGGTTACCAGAACCAGTGAGTCCTGAATGTCTTGGAAAATAATCTTGTTTTCGTTTTTGGTGTATTTGTTGCTGTCTCTCAGGTACTTGTCAAAGGCAGCGGTAAAGCCCAACCGTACCGCGCGGTCGGGGCTACCGCCGTATTCCAGCCAAGAGGAGTTGTGATAATACTCAATATGGCTCATTTGTTTGCTAAAACTGAAAGCGCAAGTGATTTTCAGTTTCATTTCCGGGCGGTTGTCCGCATCTCTGCCTCGCCGTTCCGTTTCCCAGTAAACGGGCATAACAAAGGCTTGGTCGCCCATTTGTTCTTCCACGTACTGACGGATGCCGTCGGCATAGCAGAATTCTTCTTCCTCAAAATGCTTGCCCACTTGATTGCGGAACTTAAAGCGAATGCCTTTGTTGACTACGGCTTGCCGTTTCAGCACATCCCGATAGTATTCCACGGGAATGTTGATGTCAGTAAAGACTTGCTTATCCGGTTTCCAGTGGAAAATAGAGCCGGTTTTTCTGCCCCGGTCGGTGGGTTCTTTTTTCAATCCGCCTTTATTGCGCCCTTTTTCAAAGTGCAAATCGTAGCGGAAACCGTCCCGACGGATGGTGGCATCGAAAAACTCAGAGGCATACTGGGTGGCGCAAGAGCCGAGACCGTTTAAGCCAAGAGAATACTCATAGTTTTCTCCGGTTTCGCTGTATTTGCCGCCGGCATACATTTCGCAAAAGACCAGTTCCCAGTTATAACGTTTTTCTTTTTCGTTGTAGTCCACGGGGCAACCGCGACCGAAGTCTTCCACTTCCACGGACAGGTCTTCGTATCGGGTGACAATGATGGTGTCCCCGTGACCTTCTCTTGCCTCGTCAATGGCGTTGGAGAGGATTTCAAAAACGGCGTGCTTACAACCTTCCAAGTCATCGGAGCCGAAGATAACCGCCGGGCGTTTGCGAACCCGTTCTTCCCCTTTGAGCATGGAAATACTGGAATTTCCGTATTGTTCTTGTTTTTTGATAGCCATAGTCAATACCTGCCATACTTCATCCATTTTAACGCGTATATTATATCCATTTTTCAAAATAATGTCAACTATTTGTGGCTAAGGCCAAAAGAAAGCACAAGATATAGAAAAAAGAACGCTCCCCTTAAAAGGAGGAGCGTAGGAATTATAGTTTGTGAAAAATGGGTTCGCGGTTTTGAAAAGTGCATACATGACCAAAAACATCTTTGGCCATGGCGATGGCAGGTTCTATGTATTCTCCCACGCGGTTGGTATTGTGGGCATCGGAGCCTACCGTGATGATGCTCCCGCCCAAATCCCGAAACAGAAGCAGGTATTCCTTCTCCGGCAAAAAGCCTCCGCACCGGTTTTTTCCGCTGGTGTTGATTTCCAAACCCTTTCCTTTGCGAACCAATTCTTTCATAAGTTCGGCAATGATGTCTTTATGGTCGTTTAGAGGCAGAGGACGGCGGTGAGGATGGGGCGGACATTTGGTGATGTAGGTTAAATGACCTAACACGTCAAAATGGTCGTGGATTTGTATGCATTTCAGCATTTCTTCGAAATAGTGGGCTTCTGCATCCAGATAGTCCCGGTTTTGCCAATACTGGGGGAAGTAAATATCCTCATCGTCAATAAAGTGTATACTTCCTATCACAAAATCATAGGGATAGGATTCCACGTCGTGATTCAGTTCTTCCCGATTCCAGGGAGTAAGGCTCACTTCTACGCCTTTGCGAATCGTCAGACCGGGGAAGGCGAATCCGTCGTAAGCATTTCGATAGGCTTCCAGGGAAAAGGCAGTTTCCTCCCGAGGGACACTTTGCTGATAGTCTCGATGGTCTGTGAAGCAGATTTCTTTCAGACCGATGTTGACTGCTTGTTGCGCCATTGCCAGGGGGTCGGCATGCCCGTCGTAGGAAACAGTGGTGTGAATATGATAATCAAACATGGTGTTGTCCCTCCCAGAATTGACGGAAAGCAGTGGGTAATGCGGTTTCTTTTTCAATTTCCTCCGCGCATAACCAAACAAAAGAGGGGTGCTTTTGGGAAACCTCTAAATAAATGCCGTTCATTTCCCATTGCACATGGGTAAAGATGTGGGTGCATTTCCGTTGCCTTTTTATTTCTTGAACGGAAATTCCCAAGCCTTCTAAATAGGCAACGGCGTTCGGAACGGATAAAATACCGGGGGTGTGGGGAAATTCCCAAAGGCCGGCCAATATTCCGTGGTCAGGGCGTTTTTGCAGGGCGTAATATCCTTGGCAAGAGAGAATAAATACGGTCATTTCTTCCGGACGGCGAGATTTTTTGGGGGATTTTACGGGGTAGGCGTCCCAATTTCCGGTTTTGGCACTTTGACAAAAGGTACGGCAGGGACAGTTGTTGCAGTCCGGTTTTCGGTTGGGGCCACATAATGTAGCGCCTAATTCCATAAGCGCCTGCGTAAAATCACCGGCGTTTTGGGGATAAATTTCTGCCAAATCCCCGCGAACTTGCTTTTGAAATGCGGGGGAATCAATGGGCGTTCCGTCGGCGGTAATACGTGTGATAACGCGTAGTACATTCCCGTCCACTGCCGGAGTGGGCAGGTCAAAGCAAATGGAA
>JAZKZB010000105.1:0-11514 GCA_045612425.1 Faecousia sp. | reverse complement strand
ATTTGAAAGCCCATGGTACTGCCGTGGGTCTGCCCTCCGATGAGGATATGGGCAACTCGGAAGTGGGGCATAATGCATTGGGTTGCGGTCAGGTCTATTCTCAGGGCGCAAAATTGGTGGGAGAGTCCATTGAAAATGGCGCGCTGTATGCTTCTGAAACCTGGCAGGATCTGGTTGCCAATGCCAAAGAGAAGGCGATGCACTTTATTGGCTTACTTTCTGACGGCAATGTGCACTCCAATATTTCTCATTTGATTGCACTGCTTCGTCAGGCTCATGCCGAAGGGGTGAAGAAGGCTTACTGCCATATTTTGTTGGATGGTCGTGACGTGCCTGCTACTTCTGCGTTGGAGTATGTTTCCATGCTGGAAGAGGTTTTGAAGGAACTTTCTGCCGATGGATGCGATTATGCCATTGCCTCCGGCGGTGGCCGTATGCAGGTGACCATGGACCGCTACGAGGCCAACTGGGGTATGGTGGAATTGGGCTGGAGAACCCACGTGCAGGGTATTGGTCGTCAGTTCCCCTCCGCAACGCAGGCCATTGAAACCTATCGGGCGGAAAGTGGCGTAATTGACCAGGATTTGCCTGCTTTCGTCATTGCCAGAAACGGCCAGCCTTTGGCGAAGATTGCCAACGGCGACAGTGTGATTTTGTTTAACTTCCGAGGTGACCGCGCCCAGGAAATTTCTCTGGCATTTGACCGCAAGGATTTTGATAAGTTTGACCGTGGGGATTATACCGGTGTGAAGTTTGCCGGTATGCTTCAGTATGACGGCGATTTGAATATTCCCGAACATTATCTGGTGCAACCG
The DNA here is from genome assembly GCA_045612425.1 of Faecousia sp. Classification (GTDB taxonomy): domain Bacteria; phylum Bacillota; class Clostridia; order Oscillospirales; family Oscillospiraceae; genus Faecousia. The sequence continues at coordinate 10,699 of JAZKZB010000105.1, read as the reverse complement.
CCGGTGATTCAAAATACTTTGACTGAAGTGATGGTGACGGCGGGCGTGAACGAATATGCCTGCCCCGAAACCCAAAAATACGGACACGTCACTTATTTCTGGAACGGTAACCGTTCCGGTAAGGTGTCCGAGGAACTGGAAACCTATGAAGAAGTGCCCTCCGATGTGATTCCCTTTGAGCAGGCGCCTGCCATGAAGAGCAAGGAAATTACGGAAAAGATGGTTTCCGCCATGGCTTCCGGAAAGTACCAATTCCTGCGTTGCAATTATCCCAACGGCGACATGGTAGGTCACACCGGTGTGATGGATGCGGTGGTATACGCCATGGAATGTGTGGACAGCGGACTGAAGCAGATTTTGGATGCCGCTGACAAGTACGGTTACACGGTTTTGATTACCGCAGACCACGGAAATGCCGATCAGATGACAGAAACCAAAAAGGGCAAAACCTCTGTCCGTACCGCCCACTCTTTGAATCCTGTCCCGTTTATTATTTATGATAAAGATAACCAGTGGACGATTTTAGAAGGGGAATACGGTCTGGCTAATGTGGCGCCCACGGTGGTAAAAATGATGGGCTTGACTGCCCCGGATTGCTGGGAAGACAGCATGGTATAAGCCGAAAGGTAGATTAAAGGAGGATTTCCTATGACTTTTCAAAACAATGAAAACGGATGTGTAAATGTTTCGCCTAATGTCTATACGGAAATTGCCGGCACCGCTGCCAGCAACTGTTTCGGCGTGAAAGGTATGGCGGCCAAGAGTGTGAAAGATGGTCTGTATCATCTTCTGCGCAAGGAGTCCATCTCCAAGGGCGTGAATGTATATACGCATGATGACGGTTCCATTTCCATTGATTTGCACATTATGGTAGACAATGGGGTGAATATGAATGCCGTAGGAGCATCCATTATTTCTGAGGTTCGTTATATCGTGACAAAAATTACCGGCACGGAAGTACGGGCCGTAAATGTTTATGTTGACTCCATGGTGGTCGGCTGATTATCGGAGGGAAAAAGATTTGAAACAGACGATAAACGGTGCGGATTTTCGCAGACTGATTTTGAACGCAGCCGCTGCCATTGAAATCAATAAGCAGGCGCTGAATGAATTGAATGTGTTCCCCGTTCCCGATGGGGATACGGGCACTAATATGTCCATGACCATCCATGCTGCCGCCACGGATTTGCGGAAATTGGAAGACCCCTCTTTGACAAAGGCTTCTTCTGCGGCCGCTTCCGCTATGTTGCGGGGCGCAAGAGGAAATTCCGGTGTAATTTTATCCTTGTTGTTTCGCGGCATTTCCAAGCGACTGAAGGACATGGAAAATTGTGATGGTATTTTGTGGGCATCCGCTTTGCAAGAAGGCGTGGACGCTGCGTATAAAGCGGTTATGAAGCCTGCGGAGGGCACCATTTTGACCGTTGCCCGTCTGGCAGCCGCCAGAGCGCGTCATGCTGCCAAAGAGAACAATTATGTAGAATATGTTCAGGAAGCCGCTATTGAGGAAGCAAAAAAAGCCCTTGCCGATACCATCAATCAAAACCCCGTACTGAAAAAAGCCAATGTGGTGGATGCAGGCGGAAAAGGCTGGTTGGTGGCGCTGGAAGCCATGTTGCTGGCGTTGCGCGGTGAAGATGTGGTTGTGCCGGAAGGTATGGAAGCAAGTCAGGGAAAAGAAAGCGCGGATTTCTCTGATTTTGACACCGAGGATATTACCTTCACTTATTGTACGGAGTTTATCATCAATCGGGAAAATCAAAACGACCCCGAAAAACTCCGGGAATTTCTCAGCAGTTTGGGTGATAGTCTGGTGCTGGTGGATGATGAGGAAATTATCAAAGTCCACGTTCACACCAATGACCCCGGCAAAGCCCTGCATGAGGCAATGGATTACGGCTCTTTCCAAACGGTGAAGATTGAAAATATGCGTCTGCAACATACGGAAAAGGTGATGAACGAGCAGGAACTGGCTCCGAAAATTGCCGAACCGGTAAAACCCATCGGTGTGGTTTCTGTTTGCGTTGGCGATGGCATTGCAGATGTGTTCCGGAATTTGGGTGTGGATGGATTGGTGTCCGGCGGGCAGACCATGAATCCCAGCACGCAGGATATTTTGGAAGTGGTCAATACTGTGCCTGCAGAAACGGTGCTGGTATTGCCCAATAATAAAAACATTATTATGGCAGCAGAGCAAGTCAATGCGCTGACTCCCAAAAATGTGGTGGTAATCGGCACTAAGACCATTCCGCAGGGTGTGACAGCCATGCTGAACTTCAATCCTGACGGCAGTGTGGATGACAATATGCAGGCCATGACCGAGTCTTTGGATACGGTAGATACCATGCAAATTACCTATGCTGCCCGCAATTCCGATTTTGACGGTTATGATATTCACGAAGGGGACTATTTAGCGCTTTACGGTAGCCAATTGTTTGGTACGGATCAGGATATTCGGGTACTTTTGGAATCCTTGGCGCAAAAGGTTCAAGAGGAAGGGAAAGAATATATCACCATTTATTATGGGCAAGATGTCGAGGAAAACAGTGCGCAGGAAACTGCCAAGTTGTTTGGAGAAATCTGTCCTGATGCGGATGTAAATCTGATTCCGGGCGGTCAACCTGTTTATTACTATTTGATTTCCGCTGAATAAAACGGAAATGCCCGTTGCCCTTTTGGGTGACGGGCATTTGGGTTTTTCCTGCCTCTTTTTGCATAAGATATAGGAAGATGCAAAAGGAGGGGTGTGGATGTATCCGTTTCCTACCGGGGGAATTTTGGGAAAATTGCGGTTGTTGTGGGGAAAAATCCGGGAGATGGAGATACCGTCCCATGCTGCCAATGCGGGGTACTTTATTGTATTGTCTGTGTTTCCGGCGTTGGTGCTCATTTTAAGTTTGTTGCGGTATACGGCGCTGGATGCCGGAGATTTTTTGGAATTACTGTCCGGCTTTTTGCCGGAAGCGTTGCTTCCATCGGCACAGAAACTGATTGTCAGTATGTATGCCCATACCTCTACTGCCATAGTATCTCTTTCTGCCGTGGGGGCGCTGTGGTCTGCCAGTCGGGGAGTTTACGGATTGCTGACAGGCCTGAACACCATTTACGGTGTGGGGGAAAATCGGGGATATGTCTATACCCGTATGGTCAGCATGGGCTATACCGTCGCCTTTCTGGCGGTGTTGGTCGTCACATTGGTATTTGGGGTCTTTGGAGAACAATTGATAGAATATTTGCCTCCGGCAAAGGGCGCTTTGGGTATGTTTGTGGCGGAAGTAGTGGATTTTCGTTTTTTGTTGATGCTACTGCTACAAACTGCTTTGTTTACTGCCATGTATACCGTGTTACCCAATCGGAAAAATCGGGTTTCCGAAAGTTTCCCCGGGGCAGTGCTGGCTTCTTTAGGGTGGCTGATTTTTACCCGGTTGTTTTCTTATTATGTGGAGCATTATTCCCGATATTCCAGCATCTATGGCTCTGTGTACGCCTTGGCGCTGAGCATGTTGTGGCTGTATTGTTGTTTATCCATTGTCTTTTACGGCGGTGCGCTCAATGCGCTGCTTTTACAAGAAAATGAAAAATAAAAACTTCTGTTCATCTTGGGTTCATACATGGATAGTAAGATAAAAAAGGGGGGCTGGAAATGTTTGGATTTGTAATTGCGAACCGAAAAGAGTTGTCAAAAGAACAAAAACAGCGGTATCAGCAGGTTTATTGCGGAATATGCCGCCAAATCCGGGAGCGCTCCAATTCTCTTTCCCGATTGGGATTGAGTTATGATATGGCATTTCTTGCTCTTTTGCTTATGAGTTTATATGAACCGGAGGAAAAAACCGGGGAACATGCATGTGCCATGCATCCTTTGCGCCCCCGTCCATGGACGGATAATGCCTATATTCAGTATGCGGCGGATATGAATGTGGCCCTTGCCTATTTTCAATCGGCGGATGATTGGGAAGACGACCGGAATTATACGGCTAAGTGGAAGCAGGCGGTGTTCGGGAAGAATTATCCTGCCATCGCCCAAAATTACCCACGGCAATGTCAGGCCATTGCAGACAGCATTCACCGTTTGCATCAACTGGAAAAGGAAAATTGCGCCAATGCAGATAAACCTGCGAATTGTTTCGGTGAACTGATGGGGGAACTTTTGGTATATCAAGAGGATATGTGGTCACCTACTTTGCGGAAAATGGGTATGGCGTTGGGGCGGTTTATTTATTTGGCTGATGCCGTGGTAGATTACCGTCGTGATAAGCGAGGAGGAAAGTACAATCCTTTCCTTGCTATGGAGACGGGGCAGGATTGGCAACGTTGGGAACATTATTTGGTGCTTTCTATGGCGAAATGTACGGAGGAATTTGAAAAATTGCCTTTGGTGCAGGATAAAAAACTGCTGGATAATATTTTATACAGCGGAGTTTGGTGCTCTTTTGCACGAATGAAAAAAGAGGAGGACGGAAAATGATCCAAGATCCTTATAAAGTTCTGGGCGTTTCTCCCGATGCCTCAGACGATGAATTAAAGCAGGCCTATCGCCGGTTGGCGAAGAAATATCATCCGGATTTGAATCCGGGGGATCAGGAAGCCGCCCGAAAAATGCAGGAAGTCAACGCTGCTTATGAGCAGATTAAGAATCCGGAAAAGACCACACAGCATACTTCCGGCGGGTATGGCTACGACCCCTTTGGCGGTTATACGCAACGGGATACTCAGGCGGATCAATATCAGCAGGCGGCCTATCAATATGTGTATATGGGCAGGTATCAGGAGGCATTGAATATTTTAAGCAATTCTTCCAATCGGAATGCCCGTTGGTACTACATTAGTGCGTTGGCAAATGACGGGTTAGGCAATCAGGTGACCGCGCTGGAACATATTCGTAAGGCGGTTTCTCTGGAACCGGATAATTTGCAATACCTGCACACTTTGGAGCAAATTCAAAACGGTGGGGCAACCTATCGGGAGCAAGCGGGTCGTTACCGGGGATTTTCTATGGGTGGTTCTCCCTGCGGAAATCTGATTTTCTGTTGGTTGGTAAACGTATTTTGTTGCGGAGGAAGATTTTTCTGCTGTTGACAAGGACGTGACACTGTGGTATGATTTCTTTGACAATCGAATACTCTTTCGTGGCAACGGAGGCGAAGAACCTGCGTTGCTGAACAAGATAATCGGGTGAAAATCCCGAACGGTACCGCCGCTGTATGTGCTGAGGCATTTTCTAATGACGAAAGTCAGTCACTGGTTTTTCCGGGAAGGCAGAAAATGTCGCTGGGCCCAACCCCCTGAAGGCATAAGTCAGAAGACCTACGGAAGAGAGTTTTCCTGCTTTCCTGCGGAATATGGGGAAGTGCGTTTGTCGCAGAAAAACGGCTGCGGTATCAGTTTTGATGCCGCAGCCTATCTTTTTTTAGGAGGTAATAATATGAACAAAAAATGGATGGTAGCCCTGATTGCATTGGTGCTGGTAGTGGCGGCGATGGTAACGATTTACATTGTCACACGCCCGGAGCCGGAGCAGGGCGGTAAGGAAATCACCGTTGTGGTGGTACACAAAGACGGAAGTGAAAAAACCTTCACCTATCACACCGAAGAGGAATATCTGGACAAGGTGTTGCTGGCGGAGGAATTGGTAGAGGGGGAAATGACTGAGTACGGTTTGACTGTATATTCCGTGGACGGTGAACGGGCAGACTGGGCGCTGGACAATGCCTACTGGTGCGTTTATATCGGTGAGGAAATGGCAATTACCGGCGTTAGCGAAATTGTGGTAGAGGATGGGATAACCTATCGACTGGTTTATACCCCCATGTAAGAGGAAATGAAGAAATTAACGTTACGGGAAGTGGTTTTGTTTGGGGTTTTGGGCGCGTTGACATTCGGACTGAAGTTTGTCATGGCGCCGTTGCCCAATATTGAACCGGTTAGTTTGTTGGTCATGTTGTTTGGGGCGGTCTTTGGTTGGAAGGCATTGTACCCTGTGTATCTTTATGTGACCATGGAAATTTTGTTTTACGGAATCAGTTTGTGGAATATTTACTACTTGTATATTTGGGCAATTTTGCTGGTAATGGCAATTTTCATGGGCAAGACAGAAAAACCGTTGCCGTGGGCGATTGTGTCTGCCGTGTTTGGGTTGATGTTTGGCGCCCTTTGCGCCATTGCGGATGTGTTCATCGGTGGGTTCGGCTATGCCATTGCGAAATGGGTGTCGGGGATTCCCTTTGATTTGCTCCATTGCGGGGGGAATTTTGTAATGGCGCTGGTTTTGTTTTGCCCGTTACGCAGGGTTTTGGAAACGTTGCATATTCGGCTCCGGAGATAAAACAAGAAAAAAGAGGGAAGCAATGCTTCCCTCTTTTTATATTTCCTTATACAGCCCTGTGGCATCGTCTTTGCGAACGGTTTCGGCAACCTGTAAGACCTCCACAGTCACTGTCCTCGGGCCCAGAGATAATGCAATCCGGTCTCCGACTTTCACTTCGTATCCGGCTTTTACCACCCGCCCGTTGACGCTGACGCGCCCATTATCGCAGGCTTCGTTGGCTACGGTACGGCGTTTGATGAGCCGGGAGACTTTCAGATATTTATCCAGGCGCATGGATTACTTGGCGATAATGTCCTTCAGAGTCTTGCTGGCCTTAAAAGCAGGAACCTTGGTTGCGGGGATTTCGATGGCTTGCTTAGTGTGGGGGTTACGGCCAACACGGGCATCACGGGCGCGGACTTCGAAAATGCCGAAGCCGGAAATTTGCACCTTTTCACCGGCTACCAAAGAGGCAGTGATGGCGTCAATTGCAGCGTTGAGAACACGTTCGGTGTCCTTCTTGGTCAGACCTGCCTTTTCGGCAGCGGCGTTGATGAGTTCGGTTTTGTTCATAATGTGTTCCTCTTTTCCTTTATTTTATGAAACTAAAGTTAAATTACCACATTTTTCCCAAAAAATCAAGAGATTATTTTGAAATTTTCAGTAATTTTGCGATTTTTTCCCCTTTTGGGAGGAGTAAACAGTCGTCATAGGTGATTGCATGCATTTTTATCGCAGAAAACAGGTAGACTGGAACGGCCACAAGGATGGGCGCTGCGCAAGCAACAATTCGGGAAAGATTTCCACCGCTGACATACAACAGACCCTGCAAAGCGCCATAGGTTGCTGCGCCCATAATCAGGGAAGCAATGAGGGATTTCAGTAAATTTTTCAGTAATGCAGGGGGGTGAGGGAAGATTTTGCGAATGGAAATCAGATTGAGTACGGTGATGGTCAGGTAGCATAGCAAAGAGCCAAGGGGCGTTCCCAAGATGCCAATATAGGGATTTCCCGTCAGCAGGAAGATTACCAACAATTTTAGCAATCCGCCAATGAGCATATTTACCACCGGAAGCACTACATGACCATGGGCTTGCATGACGGCGTTGGTAAACAGTACCGTACCGTTAAACAGTACGCAAAGACCCAAAACGGACATGAGATTTGTTGCCAGTTCCAGCCGTTCTCCCGTGTAGCCACCCAGCAGAGCCGTGATGGGTTGCGCCAGCACAAACAGACCGATGGCGCAGGGGGCGCTGATGAGCCCGGTAATGCGGGCGGCAGATTCTTCCGTGGCTTTGGCGCCGGCGGTGTCTGCGGTGGTCAGTTGGGCGGTAATGGCGGGAATGACACTGATGGTGATGGGGGTAATAAAGGCGCAGGGCATATTAAAAATCTTTTGGGTGAAATTATAAATACCCTTTTGGATATCCGCTTGATCTTGCACCAGGGTTTCCAAGAGCCTGCTCATGTAAATTTTGGTTTCCAGCACTGTTAAAATCTGCAATCCGGCAGCGCCGATGGTAATGGGGATGGCAATGGCCAAAAGTCCCTTGGCAATCTCTTTACCGGAAGATACCGGTTCTTCGGTAATGGGAATATCCCGATAAGCCTTCCGGAAGCAGAGTTTCAGATAGATAGAGGATACTACGCAACTTAAGGTAACACCGAAAATGGCGCCGGCGGCAGGAAGGGCGCGCTCGCTGGTGTAATTCACCAGCAAGAGGGCAGCGCCTAAACCGATAAACAATTTGACAAAGGCCTCGACGACCTGGCTGACGGAGGTGGGTTTCATGTTGCTTTGTCCTTGGAAGAAACCGCGGTAGGTGCTCATCAGGCAGATGAAAAGACAACATGGCCCTAACGTGCCGATGGCAGCCCAGGCATCAGGTTGTTCCTGAAAAGAGGCCAACTGCCGGCAAAAGACCGTCATCAAAAGGGTGCCAACAATGCCCAATCCCAGGAAGATTCCGCGGGAAACGGCATAAATTTTCCGCATTTGACGGAAATGACCCAAGGAACATTCCTGAGAAATCATCCGGCTCATAGCAACGGGCAAACCGGCGGTGGAAATCATCAAAAGCAATGTGTAAATTTCATAGGCGGTGGAGTAATAGCCGAAACTTTGGTCACCAATGATTTGCTTTAAAGGGATGGAATAGAACGCGCCAATGACTTTTACAATGGCGGTGGACAGAGTCAATAACATGGTGCCATGTAGGAAGGTTTGCTTTTTTTGTGTCATAAAATTACCTCCTCACTTGGCAGACGCATCCTCGGCAAACAGGCGGGGGATGGCATACTGGGTCAATTCCTCTACAATTTCTTTCAAATTCAAAGTGGGGAACTGACCGTTTTGATACAAAATCTTACCGCGAACCATGGTCATGGCCACGTCACCGCCTTTTGCGCCAAATACAAGGCCGTTAAGCACATTGTGGCAGGGAATTAAGTGGGGGGCGGAAAAGTCTACCAAAATCAAATCCGCATCCATGCCAACGGCAATTTGACCGCATTCTTCGGCTCGTCCCTGGGCTCTTGCGCCACAGACCGTGGCCATCATGAGTACCGCAGGGGCAGGTAGAATAGCAGGGTTGCCCGCCTTGGCACGGGCGGCGGAAGCGGTGGCGCGAAGGACTTCAAACAAGTCCCCGTTTCCGCTTTCAATGGCGCCTCCTGTTCCCAGCGCCACGTTCATGCCGGCTTTGACGCAGGAGAGAATATCCAGCGGTGTTCTGCCGTTTTTGGCTTCGGTAATGGGGCAGGTGACTACGGAGACTTTCCGCTTGCCCAAAAGGGAAATTTCTTCTTCTGTCAGAGCGCCACAACCGGCGGCTGTGACCGGGACATTCAAAATGCCGTGACAGTCCAGCAGTTGTCCGGGGGCAAGACCGGTGCGGTCTAAGCAGGATTCCACTTCTTCTTTTGTTTCCGAAAGGTGAAGTTGAAAACCTGTTTGCTTTTCCTGGGCAAAGCCTGCCAAAGCCTCCCACAATTTGTGGTTGCTGGTGTATTCGGCGTAAATACCGGCTTCAATTTTGATTCTGCCGTTGTCGTAGCCGTTCCATGTTTCAAAGACCCGACGTAATTCCTGGCATTGCTCGTCGGTTTCAAAGTCAAAGTCTTCGCATTGGTTAATGAACCGATAGGAAGAAAGGGCAAGATTGGCCTTGATACCGGATTCCGCCACGGCTTGGGCAGTGGCATCCGGATAATAATACAGGTCGGAGACGGAGGTGATACCGAAGCGCAGGCACTCGGCAATGGCCAGCGACGCGGCTGCCTTGGCACAGCGCTGATCCATTTTGTCCTCTTTTTTCAGTTGTTCTTCCAAAGCCTCGGTTTTACTCAAATCGTCGCAGTAACTGCGCAGAATTGCCGTGGCTAAATGGGTGTGGCAGTTGATCAGACCAGGCATAAGTACCATGCCGGTGCCGTCTATGATAGTTTTCGGGGAATCTACCGGGGGTGTTTTTCCCATATAGGAAATTTTACCCTCTTCAATGCCTAAATATGCACCGAAAAGCACTTCCATCTTTAAGTTCATGGTCACAATGGTGACGTTTGAAATTAGGATATCCAAAATGATACCGCCTTTCCTTATGCTTTTTCCATCAGGGAAAAGAGCATTTCTTTTTCATGCAGAACCTGATCCAGCAACTGCAAATATTGTTCCGGGAATTTTGGGTTGTGGAAGCGTTGCAATGTGCCGTCGGGGAGGTTGATTTTATTCATGCCACCGCCACCTAAGGATAAAATGGTATGCAATTCTTCCATCATGTAAATGTTATAAAGGCAGTCCTGCCCGTTTTTGCTCCAGCCTACGTTTTCAAAAGAGCCGGACATATATTTCTGCCGATACAAATAATAGGGATGGTAGCCGGTTTCCAGCAACGTTTTGTTGGCATAGTCCACCATTTGCGCCACTTCCTCTCCGGAAGGCAGGTTTTCCTGCTTTTCAAACAGGTCTGCCCCTTTTTTCAATGCCAAGGTGTGGACGGTAATATTGGAGGGATTCAGAGAGATCACTTCGTTCAAAGAGTGGCAAAAACCGGAATCATTGTCATTGGGAAGCCCGGCAATCAAGTCCATATTGATATGGGAAAAACCTGCATCCACCGCCCAGGAAAAGGCTTTTTTCACATCCTCGGCAGTGTGAGGCCGTCCGCAGGATTGCAATACGGAATCCACCATGGATTGGGGATTGATGCTCATGCGGTCGGCGCCGTGCCGGCGGATGATGTTTAGTTTTTCCGGGCTTAAGGTATCCGGACGTCCCCCTTCCACCGTAAATTCCAAACAGCGGGACAAATCAAAATGGGTGGTGATTTGGTCCAGAAGATTTGCCATTTGATGGCACGATAAGGTGGTGGGTGTACCACCGCCTATGTA